>JAFQLU010000053.1 GCA_017396465.1 Clostridia bacterium
ACTGGACGGAAAATAGTACAGAATGGAAAAACTGAGCAAAAGCAAGGTTGCACCTTGCTTTTGGTTACCCGAAGGTGTATGCTTATACACCGAGAGGCGAAGTTTTTTCATAGCATAAAGCATGATATTTTCAAGAAATTTATTTGTAAGACAAATTTCTACATTCTTTTTTAGCTCTTTTTGATTTTTATATCTTTCTAAACAGCTTTATTATCTGCTTATTTATGCTTTATGCGGTCTGTGCATTTTGCTACAGTCCCTTTTATGTTTTGCTGTTTTATTCGTTGATCAATACGGTTCTGCCGTTTCCGTTCCACTCTACATCAGCGCCGAATGCTTCTGCGATAACACGAACGGGAACCATGGTTCTGTCGTTAATCAGCTGTGCCGGAACATCCATGGGAATGGAGCTGCCGTTTTTGTCCATAGCATTTGCATCAATTTTAATTTTCACGGTGATACCTTTTCTGGTTGCAATTGCCGTTCTGTTCTCTGCATCCCATGTTACGGTTGCACCCATCGCCTCGAAGATGGAGCGAAGCGGAACTAAGGTTCTGTCGTTAATCAGCTCGGGATTCTGGTCATAGGTGTGGAAAGAAATACGGGTGTCGTTATAAAGCACCGTAATTAAGCTGTTAACGGATTTGTCGGTGATATAGGAAATTTTGTTTTCCTTGCAAACCTTTGCCGCATGAGAATCAGAGGAACAGTAGATAATGCAATTGGGGGTTTCCATGATTACAAACTCGCTTAAATCCGTTACCGTGTCGGGAATATAAAGAGACTTTAAGTTTGGACAATCAATAAAAGCACCCTCTATTTTTGTAACGCCATATGGAATGACAACCTCTTTCAGGTTTGTTTCACTAAAAGCTTCATGTCCGATTGTCTGCAAGGTTGTCGGCAGAATAATCTGCGACAAAGAAGAGCACCCATCAAACATATGGTCCGCTAGCACGGTCTGACGCCCCCATTTCACCTTGGTTAGCAAAGAACAACCACCAAAAGGAGCAAATACTAAATCACAATCCGGAGAAAGCTTACTTAAATCAATCTCCATAAGTGCAGTGTGTCCAAATGCATTATTTCCTATTTTTGTTAAGCCGCCGTGGAGATTTACTGAGGTAAGCAATGAATATTCAAAAGCCCAATCGTCAATCACCTTTAAGGTAGAAGGCAAAATGACTTTTGTTATGCTGGTGTTATGGAATGCGCTGTAACTGATTTCTTCCAACCCTTCCGATAACTCAACGGACGATAAATTTTCTGCACCTTCACAGAAATTACCGGGTATTTTTTTGATTGTTCCCGGAATTTTTAACGATGTAATGATTTGTTTGTCTTCATAATCAAATATGCCCTGCTCAATCTCCGTCACCGTCGCACCGAAAAGCTGCTCCGGGATTTCCACATCGCCGCCTTTGCCAATATATCCTGTTATCATCGCCTCGCCATCCAGTAGCTGAAACTCCCAATCTCCCTCGGTCAGTGCTGACGCCTGAAGGGGGAAACACAGGCTGACTGCCAGCATCGCAACTGTGATGCACCATGTAAGCATTTTCTTCATTTTTTCCATAATAAATCCTCCGTTATAAATAGTGTAAATAATAAGTTTGCTGATTTATTATATCACACTTTTACGCCTTTGTAAAGAAAAAGAGCCCGATTTTTTCGGACTCTTTGTTCATTTTATAGTTTTTTTTGAAGCAAATATTCCCAACGAATGACACCTGCCGTCAGTTTCCGTTCCATATCTGTCACTCCTCAAAAATAAAAGAATAAATATCTGCATCGCTCATGCGGAAGCGAAGTCGGATTTCGGTTCCGGCAAAGGCAGAAACGTCGGGGGAATCTCCGAAATACACCGTTCTGTCCGTGGTGTTGCCGAACAGCTCACTGCTTTCTGAAAGCGTATTTCCGTCCTTATCCAGGATATCCACAAACACATAGCCGATTGCAGATGTTTCAAAATTTAAGTGCAGGGTTTTTCCCGAAAAAGTAAACGGCTTGGTCACAACAATGCTCTCATGAAAATCGGAATGATAGGAAGCAAAGCCGTCTAACCGCAGCGCATAGCGATATAAAAATGCGCCCTCGCCCGTGCGGTGTCCTTCGTGCATAAATAAAGAAAGCTCTGTGCACTCCGACGGCGGCTCGCAAGGCGTTTCCAGAATGTTATACATGGGGTAGCTGCTGTCGCCGTAATACCAGTTTCTTCTGTGCTCCATGCCCGGACCCATAAACATTTCGTCGAACCGATTCCACACAAGCCCGTCTCTTGAGCTCATGAACACACAATCCGTCACAGCCAGCCCCGAGCGAGGCTCGGTTTCTGCCATAATCTGTTTTCTTTTGCGGGCGTTTTCCGTGCCGCCCAGCTGATCGAAGTTGGGCGTCCATGCTTTTCGCTCCACATACCGCGTGGGCATGCCGATATACATATGCGGTGCGCGGTAATACCTTTGCACCTGATTGGTATATAAAGGAATGTCTGCGCCGTTTCCAAAGGAAATCAGCTCGGGTCTGCTCCAGTTTTTTAAATCCTTGGACTCTGCATACCGCACATCACGGATGCCATCATGCAAACCGCGCACAAACGCTTTATACACACCGTCTGTTTTATCATACCACAAAATATTCAAAGAGTCAAATATGCCGCCGTTTTCGTCCCGACCGCTCATCATGCAGAAGCTGCGCTTAAAACGCACGCCGTCTGCCGAGGTAAAGCACCATAATTCCCTGTCATCGGGAAAGGTTTTTGAGGCATCGGAGCACATAAACGTGGCTTTGATTTTTTCGTTCTCGGGACAATCGGGATTTTCGTCCACAAAGGCAAAAAAGTTGTCGCATTCCACCTTTAAGTCTCCCACCTGATGCTCCGCTACCAGAAAATTATTGTTGCAATTTCCGTTATATTCCACGATGCCCACTTCCGGGCGTTCCCAGTTTTTAAAGTCTGCACTCTTAAGAAGGCTCACCGTTCGCTTCACGCTTCCGTCAGGCATATCTACGCTGGTGATATAATACATGTAATACATCCCGTTCAGGAAGATGCAATGGGGATAGCTGACACCGATCGGCTCGCGGAACTTATCGAGGGTTAGCACCAGCTCTTTTTTCACCGGTCTGTGCATCATAAGCTTCGCCGTTGTTTTTTCTCTGTCAATGAGATAATCATCCCAGAATACTTCTCTTCTGCTTCCGATGTCCATCATAAAACACACCCTTTCTTTTCTTTCATTATACCGAAAACCGCCCGACTTGTCCATAGATTTATCGGAATATTTTCTTCATTTGCATTTCCGATAAGTTAACAAAAAGGACTGCAAGCGCGATGCCTGCAGCCCTTAAGTTTATTCTTTTGTATTTTCCGGAACCCGGACAAAGCCGTAGCTTTCCAGAATCTGGAGGTATTTTATAAGCCGCTGATAAAGCGGTTCTGCCTTTTCACCGAAATGCTCCTTCACGCGTTCTCCCAGCACGATAATGGAGGTTTCTCCGTCCAGCATGGGCCAGAGGAAGCTTCCCGTTTCGTCCAGATGAATATAAGAAATTTCGGGCTTATGAAAAAGCTTTTGCGCAATGCGGTTCATCACGCCGGTATTTTCCTTTTCCAGCGTAACAATTCCGTTTTCATCCGCCGACCATTTCAAATCGCAGCGGACAGGCTTTCTCTCCAGATAGTTTTCGGAAATAACAGTTTTCTTTTTTTTCATGGCTTATTTGCGTTTCTTCCACAGAGAGAATTTCAGTGTGGTGAGAATGATGATAGCAAACAGAACTAAGCTTCCGATTTCGGATACGCCTGTGGGGATACCCAGTTTTGCGGAAAGGTCTAATGCCTTGTCTAAACCGAACACTGCAAACAGCGCCAGCAGAATACCAACCAGACCTTCGCCGGCAATCATACCGGAGCAGAACAGAACGCCGTCGTTAATCATAGTCTTCTTGTCTTCTTCCTTCTTGCCCTTCATCTTTTCCATTGCCAGACGAATCAGACCGCCCACCATGATGCAGGCATTGAGCTGAACGGGCAGATAGGTACCAATCGCAAAGGGAAGCACGGGAATGCCGATGACTTCAACAACAATTGCGATAAACGCACCGGTAAATACCAGGGCCCAGGGGAGGTTGCCGTCCATAACGCCTTCGATAATCAGCTTCATTAAGGTTGCCTGAGGCGCACCCAGCTGTTCGGAGCCAAAGCCCCAAGCCGCATCTAACAGGTTTAAGGTTCCGCCGATAGCAAACGCCGCCGCAACAACGCCTAACAGCTCGCCGTACTGCTGTTTTTTCGGTGTTGCACCTAAAAGGTAACCTGTTTTCAGGTCCTGAGAGGTGTCGCCCGCGATAGCAGATACGATACAAATGATAGAACCGATTGCAATAGCGCTCATCATACCGGGAGCGCCAACCTTACCGGTCAGCTTCAGAAGCAGAGTTGTGATTAACAGGGTTGCAATTGCCATACCGGAAACGGGGTTGTTACTGCTGCCGACCAGGCCTACCATACGGGAAGAAACCGCCGCAAAGAAGAAGCCGAATACAACAACGATAACTGCGCCCAAGGGATTTACGGGAATGGCAGGAACCAGCCATACCAAAACGGTTAAAATCACGATTGCCGCGATAACAATTTTCATGCTGATGTTCTGCTCTGTACGCAGATTGCCTGTTACGCCGCTGCCGCCTGCCATGCTCTTCATCGCACCTGTGAAGGTGGAAACAATCATGGGCAGGGACTTAATCAGGCTGATGATACCGCCTGCCGCCAGAGCACCGGCACCGATGTAACGGATATAAGAGCCCCAGATTGCGCTTGCGCCGCCTTCAGCAAACATTTCGCTGATGGGAGCCGTTCCGGGATACATTACGCTATCGCCGCCAAACAGCACAACCAAAGGAATAATCACGCACCAGCTTAAAACACCGCCGGCAAACATGTAAGAAGAAATTCTTGCACCACAGATGTAGCCTACGCTCATAACCGCAGGATAAATCTGGGTACCGATTGCGCCGGCAAAGCCTTTGACTGCAAAGGTCACTTCCCCTGCAACCAGCTTCAGACCGTCGATAATAAACTTAAACAGTGCCGCAAAGCCCATACCTGCAAAAACGGTGGAAGCGTTTGCGCCGCCTTCTTCGCCTGCAAGCAGAACCTCTGCGCAAGCCGTTCCTTCGGGGTAAGGCAGAACGCCGTGTTCTTTCACGATTAAAGCGTTCCGAAGAGGAACCATAAAGAATACGCCTAAAAGACCGCCGATTAAAGCGATTAAGGTGATGGACACCATGCCGGGCTTGTCCATTTTGCCCTCTGCCGCCCACAGATACAAAGCAGGCAGAGTGAAGATTGCACCTGCTGCTAAAGATTCACCGGCAGAGCCGATGGTCTGCACCAGGTTGCTTTCCAGGATGGAATTTTTCCGCATAATCACACGGATAACACCCATGGAAATAACCGCAGCCGGGATGGAAGCAGAAACGGTCATGCCGACTCTGAGTCCCAGATACGCATTTGCCGCACCGAAAACAACCGAAAGAAGCACACCTAAAATGATAGAGGTTACTGTGATTTCGGGAGTAATTTTCTCAGCAGGCACATAAGGTTTGAATTCGTTTTGCTGATTCATAAGGTCTCCATTCTGTCGCAATATTCATACGACTTTTTCTTATTTTTGATTTTGACACAAAATCCTTTATATTGTACCATAAAACGACGAAAAAAGCAATAGAAAACTTTGCAAATATATCCTTATTTTATGTGTTTTTTCAAAATCCATGTAAACAAAAAAGCCTGCCCCATCAGGATGCAGACTCTTTATTTTAATAACCCAGCTCCGCCAGAATGCTTTTTACGGTTTCGGTGTCTTCTTCCGGCACATCGGCATAGATAAAGGTGTTTCCGATAGAGGAGTTTACCATGTATCTGCCGTCTGCGGTCAGCTCGTATTTTACGTTGTTGCCCGCACCCGTTTTGCTTCCCGTTTCCCCTTGGGCAAAGAGTTCAAACTTTTTCATATTCTGGTCGCACATTGCTTTTGCCTGCTTCTGCGTTTCCACACTGTAGAACCCCAGCTCAAAGGGCTTTTCCGCATCATACACATAAAGGCAGCTTGCCACGCCCACCTCGGGGTCGTAGCGGTCGGTCACATCTTCCACCGTGTACCCTTTTGCCTCCACCACGGCGCGGAAAGAGGTGTCCTCTGTTTTCTTTTTATAAAGACAGCCGGAGAGTATCAGTAAAAAGCACAGCGCAAGAGCCATAAGGCTTATCCGTTTTTTCATGGTATTTCGTCCTTTCTTTATCTGTAAACATGGAATCCGTTTCCCACAATCTGCTGGGATTCGGAAAATATGGTAAATGCGTTTTCGTCCAGCTCGGATATTTTCTTCTGAAATGCCGGCATTTCCCGTTCTTTCAAGGCGCACACCAGCATGGTTTTCTTCTGATTGGAAAATGCACCCGTCACATCAACCAGGGTCACGCCGCGGGGCGATGTGGACACCAGATATTTGGCTATTTCCTCTCCCTTATCGGTTATCACAAAGGCAAGCTTGGAAATGTTCAGCTTGCGAATCAGCCAATCGATGGAGAAGGTGGACACAAAAAGCGCCGTAACGCCGAACAGAATCAGCTCAAAATCGCGGAACACAATAAAGGATGCTAAAATTACCGCACCGTCAATAAACAAAAGCAGCTTTCCGATTGCCATATGAGGAAAAAAATGCTGGGCAATCCGCGCCAATATGTCCGTTCCGCCGGTGGACGCCGTTTGCGAAAGCGCAAGCCCGATGCCGAAGCCATATAAAACGCCGCCGAACACGGCAGAGAGCATCACATTATCCGTCACGGGCGGAATATGGGAGCAAACCTCCATAAAACCTGCTAAAATCAGGGAACAAATCAGGGTTTTGATGATAAAATCCTTGCCCAGTATCCTTATGCCCAAAAGCACCAGAATGATATTTGCCACCGCATTGGTGACAGACAGCGGAATGTTTGCCGTGTGAAGCAGAATGGTGGAAAAACCGGACAAGCCACCGCTGACCACCTTATTGGGCGCATAGAACACGCTCACAGAAAATGCTACCAAAAACACGCCAAACAGCACCGTAAGTACACTTTTTATCTTGCTTTTCATTCTGTCCTCCTATCGAATTTCACCAAAAAAATACGCCGGCTTATAAAGCTAATCGTCTGCCTCTTCCTCCAGAGCCTCGATATAAAAGCTGACGGGACGAAAGCCGTCGTTGCAGGAAATCATTGCCGATTTGGGATTTTTCATCCAGCCGTCATAAATATTTTCGCCGCCGTGTGCAAGGGTCATCACAAAAGGAGACATGCTTTCCCATGCGCTGTCGCACAGTCCTTCCGGCTTTTCCCAGCCGTTTGCAATAAACACCTGACCTTCCGACAAATTGCAGGCATGCTCAATGGGATTTTCATACTTTTCCATCAAATCATCATACCGCGCCATCCGCATCACGGTGATACGACACTTTTTCATAGTCTTCTCCTTTCTCAGCCGCGTTTATGGAACATGTTCCAAAACCGGATTTTCTTAAATCTCCAGCACGATATATTTTGCCCAATAACCATTGGAAGCCTCTTCGTATATCAGATTTCCGTTTTCGTCATACTCGAATTTTTCCCAGTAGTCATCAGGACTTTCGCAATATATTTTGTTTCCGTTGGCATCATATGTGTATTTTTCCTTAACGCCGTCATAATCTTCGTAATCTGTCAGCTTTCCATCTGCATCGTAAACACATTTATACCAATCGCCATCAGAATTTTCAAAATATGTTTCATTGCCGTTGGCATCATATTCGGTTTTACTCCAATAGCCATCGGACGATTCGTAATATGTCCGGTTTCCGTTATCGTCATATGCATATTTATACCAATCGCCATCAGAATTTTCGAAATATGTTTCATGACCGTTAGCATCATATTCAGATTTCCACCAATTCCCTCCAGAATCTTCGTACGATATTTTATTTCCGCTTATATCATATGTGTATTTTTTCCAAGTGTATTTTTTCCAATCGCCATCAGAATCTTCCACATATATCAGATTGCCGTTTCCGTCATATATATTTTTTTTCCAATCGCCATCAGAGTCTTCCACATATATCAGATTGTCGTTTCCGTCATATGTATATTTCCCCCAAGCGCCATTGGAATCTTCGATATATATC
>JAFQLU010000054.1 GCA_017396465.1 Clostridia bacterium
ACGGCATCAAGGATTGCAGCAACTGTCTGCTGCCGCACAAGCGCGAAAACTACGCCTACATTCTCAAGCGCTTCTCCGACCTTGCCGAACTGGCACGGCGGCCTTGATGCCGGAAAAATCACGGGCTGCATAAAAATTTCACGCCCATAGAAGGCACGTAAAAACCGCTTAAACGGTATGTTTAAGCGGTTTTTCGCATGGCAGGGGCAGAAGGACTTGAACCCCCGGCACGCGGTTTTGGAGTGGATGTTGGAGTGTGCAAACCCGCATTGGAATGGGCTTTTTTAAGCCTTTTGTTGCAGTTTTGCCGTTAGACCGCGTGCCGTTTGATGCTTTATTGATGATATGAGACGATTTCCCTTGTCTTTTAGAGTAACGCTTGTCCCCATGATGATACCTTAAATCGAAGCCAAAATCAAGGCTTTCTTTGCGGGCCAGACCGCAGCAACCGTACCCCTCCCCCTTCACCAGATGGTGTGGAAGTATATAGACAAGACGAAGTGCAACAAAAGTAAATCCTTCTCGCTCATAAAACACATTTACTGTAAAGGCTTACCGATTACCCTTATCCGCTTCCTTTCCCGAGGATAATACCTCTTCAATCATCCCTGTAATAATCGTGTTCAGCTGCACCGCATTTTGGGTGGTAACAACAGACTTACCGGTTTGCGCTTCTACGGCACGTCGAGCTGTTCCCGCTACCTCTCCACCCTTTTGTGCAACGGCGCGGTTTTCTTCAAAGGATTGCGGGTTTTCCGCTTTGGAGATTTCCGTTGTGCTTGCTTCCGCAAGCATATTAAGCACGATTTCCATAGTGCTCATATTGTCCCGTAGATTTTCTTTTTTCAAGCCCTTTAGGTTTTTGTATTGCCGCGTCGTCATACCAGACCATGCACGTGTGATCTCATCGGTAAGTATAGCATATTCAACGCCTTTTTGTACGCCATGGGCATTCCATTCGTCGGTAAGTTCATTTCGGACACGTATAGACAGCAGCCTCTGATATATCCATTCGCGGGTATATCCCTTTTTCAGATAGGTTTCAAAGGCGCGATCAATCGCCTGTTCCGGGTCGATTGTTTCCTCAATGCGTTCCCTTCCTACCTGCGCAAGCCACATTTTGAACGGCTCTGCCTTGGGCGAAGGTATGGACTGGATGATTCGCAAAAGCTGCTCAGTATCCGCGACATCTGTCAAATAGCGCTTCCCGTCTGTATGGGACTTCATTTTCAGTTGCTTACAGTTTGTAAGCAACTGATCTGCGCCCTCGGCCTTTAGCCTCTTTTTCAAAACAGCCCAATATGTACTTGCCCCCCGCTGTGTTTCTTGCTCGGTCAACACGCCTACCACATCGACGACAGAAAAATACCATTCTTCCGCTTCCTCATCCCATGCCGTGCGTATACGCTTATCTTCAAAAAACTGTATTTTATCGCTCATGCTCATAACTGTACACCCCTTTCCAGCAAGTACATTGTAGCATGTTCGAATAGAATTATCCAGCATTCTAAAAAACGAGGGTTACACCTCAAATCTTGTATTGTTCGCTCGAAAGATGTATAATTAGAAAAAATAACCGTTTGTAGGAGCAAG
>JAFQLU010000055.1 GCA_017396465.1 Clostridia bacterium
GAATGCCCAGCTCTAAAAGCTGAGTGGTAAAGAAAAGGCTGCGGCTCAGATTGTCTGCATCCACGATGTTGATAATAACATCGGGATTTTCGTTTTTAACGTATGAGCTTGTAATACTTTCCTCGCTTGTAAACGGCGACATAGAGTATGCTCCGGGAAGGTCAACGGCTGTGATTTCCTCGCTGCCTACATACGCCTTCTTAATCGGGTGTTCTTTCTTGTCAACGGTAACACCAGCCCAGTTGCCGACCTTTTCGTTACGACCGGTCAGAGCATTATACATTGTGGTTTTACCTGAGTTTGGGTTGCCTGTCAAAGCAATTCTCATGGGTTTCATCCTCCTACTTCTTAACTTTATACAAATCCTATCGGATAAAGTTACAAACATCAGTTAGCCATCGCTAACTTTTGGACTAAAAAAATAAGCCGAGGCTTATTCTTTTGCGCTATACAATGATAGCTTCCGCTAATTGAGTATCAATGTTGTAGCGACCGTCCTTAATAGAAACGGTGCAGCCACCCTTGCGGTGTGCAATTACAGTAATCGTTTCGCCGCTGTAACAGCCGAGAGAGAACAAAAAAGCGTTCAGTTCCTCATCATCCGTATTGATTTGCTGAATAGTATATTCTTTTCCTTCTTCTGCTTCTCTCAAATTCATATTAATTACCACCGTATTGCGTGTCAGTTAGTTTTCGCTAACTGACAGTTCGAAAATATGGTTAGCCACCGCTAACCTTGATATAGTATACTCGTTCTTTCTTGTTTTGTCAAGGTCTTTTTTAGAAAAATTCTCCTTTTTTCGTGCTTTTGTAACATCTGTAAAAACCTTTCGATTGATTTTTTGCTTTCTTTGTGGTATCCTAACATTATAATAACAAGCACATTCGGAGAGTTAATTATGTCATTAAAACCTTCTGGCGAGATGTATCTTGAGACAATATATGTTCTTTATCAAAAAAATTCTGCTGTTCGTTCTATTGATATAGCAGAGCATATGAATTACAGCAAACCCAGCGTCAGCCGAGCGGTAGGAAATCTAAAGAGAGAAAATTATATCTTCGTAGACAAGAATGGCTATATTACTCTTACTGACGATGGTCTTGCTCTTGCACAGAAGATTTATGAGCGTCACACGATACTAAGTGAGGTTCTCATGATGCTCGGTATTGATTAGGAAACCGCATCCGAAGATGCATGCAAGATCGAGCACGTTATCAGCGAGAAATCCTTTAATACAATCAAAAAGTATATAGAAGATAAGTAAAAATGCGGCGGCAGGGATTAGATTCTCTGCCGCCGCTATTTATTAGGTATCAACTATCAACTTGCCTTAAATTCTCCCGATTCAGAACCCACAGTGATTGTATATGTCTCACCGGACACAATATCGGGACTGCTAAGGATTACAACAGCAAATGAAAGTTCGGGTGTATGCTCAATAATTGTCTTGCCGCTTTTATCTTTCAGCGTAATATTTGTTCCTGCAGCTTGATTGCCTACACTGACCGCTACAACACCCTGCTTGGAATCGCTAAAGGATTGTGCCATGCCGGAAGCACCTGTACCGATAAATGTACCGCCCGTAATTGTTGCGCTTCTGTCATAATCAAGCGTTGCAGTATCACCCTGTGTAGGCCCTGTAACAACGGTATATCCACCCGATATCGTAAGCGTTCCGTTAGCATCCAAGCCATCACCGGAAGAATTGATATAAAGGTTTCCGCCGGAGATTACAATAGAACCGTTTCCGGAGGACATTCCGCCGCCCATACCACCTTTGCCACCACCGAACATTCCATCTCTGCCGCCGGTAGTGTCGCTGGAGTCAGTTCCGCCTGCGGCATTGATCCCATCATCACTGGCTACCAGCTTAATATCTCCGCCCTGCACATCAACGTGCAAGGCTTCCAAGCCTTCATAGCTTTCGGAAATGTTGATTTTTCCTGCGGTAACGGTTAGGGTATCCTCTGCGTGAATGGCATCATCGCCGGAAGCAATTTCAAAAGTACCGCCACTGATTGTCACAGAAACGTCCGAATGAATGCTATCATCGGCGGAGTCGATCTTAAAAGTGCCACCGGAAATCGAAATACTGTTCGCAGCCTTTAATCCCTTCATGCTGACGGTGTCCGTAGTTGTTGTAGTGGTACTCTGGTTTCCACCAGGACGCATCCCACCACCGTGTCCACCGCCCATAAAGCCACCGTAGTTACCGGAAGAAGCCTTAGTGCCGTTTTCCGCACCACCTCCAACAAGCAGGTCAAAGTTTCCGCCTGCAATCTGCAGATATGCACTTGCGGCAATACCGTCGCCTTCTGCTTCGCCATTTATGGTTCCGCTTGCAATATAGATGAATCCTTTGGATGTGTCATCAGCATTTTCACAATGAATAACATCCTTACCTGCGTCAATTTCAAAACTTGAATTTGCAATGCGTACACTGTCATTGGCATCCAGCCCGTGGGAAGCAGAGTTCACCGTATAAACGCCACCCGTGAATACGAGGTCATCCTTACATACAATGCCATGACCTGCAGGAGAGGTCACCGTCAAAGAACCGGTGCCGTTGAAGGTTAAATCCTGCTTGGAATATACCGCTCCGTCGATGTTGTTATCATCAATTGCGGTAAAGGTTCCGCCGTTTGCCAAAGTGTTCTCAGTTCCGTCAGCCAGAGTAACGAATACCTTATCTGCCTCTATGATATATAGCGCTGCCGAGGTAGATTTTGTAATGTTGATTCCATTGAAAATGAGCTGAAGCTTTGCCGTTTCCGGCGCGTTCACCACAATCATACCATCGGAAAGGGTGCCGGATATGACGTAGGTTGCTTCCTCTGTAATGGTTACGGTGGAGCCACTGATCTTGACGCTGTTAGAACTTGATGTGGCGGTCGTTCCTGTCATTTTGATGGTAACAGCCTTGCTCGCATCGTACTCGGTCTTTGAATCACGGTCAGTAAACATATCTGCATCGGTTTGCGAGAAATCCACATCCACCGGATCTGAATTTGTTTTTTTATCATCTCCGGATGTTACTGTGCTGCTGTTATTTGAATTACCATTATTATTTTTATTGTTGTTTCCATCCTCATTGTTATTTCCGCATCCGGCAAGCAAGTTGATCACAAGCAAAAGGACAAGTACAACAGACAAGCTTTTCTTCATATATGATGTCTCCTCACAACTCCGCACCGACAGTTTCCTGTTTGGATACGGCAATTTCAAGATTTCCGTTACGGCAACGGATTTTGTCAATCATTTCTTTTTCGCGGGTTACATCACGAAGCATCACATTATACGTCAGCTTGAACATGCTTCCCATATTGGTGCTTTTAACACGGACAAGGTCGTGAGAGGTTGTAAACTCAGAGAAAATATCATCAAAAATGCCTGAATAATCCAAGTCTTCAGGAATGGTGATGGTAAAGGTCTTAAATGTAGCAGCATTCTTTTTTGTGCCAAAATCAAGGCGGTTATAGAGAAGAAACATTACACACATAACCGCCGTGAACAGCAACGCAAATCCAAGGTATCCCATACCTGCTATAAGACCTGCGCCCATTGCTAAAAACAAGGTACAGA
>JAFQLU010000056.1 GCA_017396465.1 Clostridia bacterium
GAAAAACCGCCTTCGGGACCGATAAACACGCCGAGGCTTTCCGGCTTTCGTTCGGGAAGTGCTTCCTTTAAGGGAAGCTGGCGCTCGTTTTCATATGCCGCCAATGTGCACGAAAGCTTTTCGGCATACGCCAAAGCTTCTTTTACGGTCATCACACCGGTTACCTCGGGGATGATGCCTCTTCCGCATTGTTTTACGGATTCTGCGGCAATCTTCCGCCAACGGGTAAGCTTCTTTTCCTCCGCCTGCGTGTTTTTTATTTCGGCAACCGAACGCTCACAGGCAACGGGAACAATGGTGGAAATACCAAGCTCTGTGCATTTTTCAATGATATAGTCCATCTTGCCCTGTTTGGGAAGCCCCTGAAACAGAACAAAGGAAAGGTCTGGCTCTGCAGGGCAGGGGTGACTGCTTTCGATTGAAAGCGAAACCTCTTCTTTGGTGCAGGACTGTATCACTGCATCAAAATCCGTTCCCTCGCCATCGCACAGCGTAAGATGCTGACCGGGCTCCATACGAAGCACCTTGGCGATATGGGTGGCATCGCCGCCTGTTACCGTGACGGAACCTGCCGAAATATCCTCTTTTTTCACAAAGAACTTAGGCATATTCTGCCACCTTTCTACAAAACGAACCAAATTTGCACTATATAACAAATATTATACCATTTCCGTATGTGTTTGTCAAGCATGAAACGCATCGGTCAGCGCAGATTTCAGCGCAGAAAAAGAGTCAAAATAGGCAGATGACATCTCTTTCAGTAATTCTTCATCAGGCTCGGAGTAGGTATCATGCATGCAAACGGTGTCAAGACCTGCATCTTTTGCTGATTGAACGCCTGCCAAAGAATCCTCAAAGGCAACGCATCTTTGGGCGGGAACGCCCAGAGTCTTTAGCACCTTTCCGTACACCTCCGGCGACGGCTTAATCTGAGCCACATCGTCTCTTGTGTATATCAGGGAGAACAAATCGGGGAAATATGCTTTTTCATAAATGCCCGGGTTCTCGGTGGAATAAATATTCACATTAGCGCGGGATGTGGAGCTGGCCAGAACCAAGGTTTTCCCCATCTGCTTTAAAAGGTGCAGAACTTCTGCCGCATCCGGCTTTAAGGAAACGGTATTCCGCAGAAAAGAGGCAGAAATTTCATACCGCTTTTTCTTGATTTCAGCAGGAGAAAGCTCGCTTTTGCAGACCTCTTTTAAAACACCGCAGTACACAAGATAGGGGTCCGGATCAGCTTTTGCCTCCGATAAAATGGTTTCTCTTCGGACCTGCCTTGCGTGTTCCTCCAAAGGGTCACCGCCCAAAAAGGTAATCAGGAGACGGTCTACCTCGTTCCACATGCCTAAAGAATCAATGAGTGTACCGTCTAAATCAAATATAAATACGTCCTTGTTTTTAAACATCATATCACCTTACTTCATTTCAAAAGTTCCGCTCGCAAGGGGGAGCATAGCTTCGCCGTTTGCAAAGGTGAAGCCGTCCGGCAGAAGCATTTCGCCGTGAAAATCATCGGGAACGGAAACGGTAAGAAAAATGCCGTCATCCTTTCTTTCCCATCTTACGAAAATATCTCCTGTTTCCGCCCGGAAACTGCCTTCAGCAAAGGTCATATGAGGCAGAAAGTTTGGCGTGATGTTCAAAGACTTCGTATCGTCCGCACCGGGGTTGTACCGAAGTCCGGCAATAGAAACCAAGAACCAGTTGGAAAAGTCGCCCAAGAAGTGATGGTTGGTGGAATTGATTTTTTCCGGAATTGCGTGGGGGAAGAACTGTTCACCCAAAGCGGTGTAACTGTACTGAATCCATTGACCGTAGCCGGGGTAGGTGCCTTTGGTGAGGATTTCGTACGCCAGCTCGCTTTCGCCTAAAGCCGTCAGCACATGGAACAGATAGCGAAGACCGATGACGCCTGCATATGCGTGGTTGTCATCCTTGGCAAGCAGGTCAAGCAAAACTTGTTTTGCCGCAGGGATTTCATCATCTAAGAAAAGCCCAAGCGCCAGCAAAAATGCCTGGGAGGTCACGCAGGAGCCTGCCGCAGTCATGGTATTCAAATCAATTAAATTCCGACGGATGGCGTTAAACATGTTGCCTGCAATTTCTTCGGCAAAGTGCGCCTGAACAGTCATACCTGCCTGCTCAAACAGAAAGGCAGCTTTGTTAGCAATGTCAAACACCCATGCGCTGTCGGTAAGCTCTAAAGGTGCATCGGGTGCTTTCCCTTCTTCGCCCTCGCGTTTGGGTTGAACCCAATCGCCAAGACCGATGGCTAAAAGTCCTCTTTCGTCGAAACGGGTGGTGACATAATGAAGATACCGCATCATGGAAGCAGCGTTTTCCCAAATAACCTCTTTGTTTCCGGTGTACTGATAGATGTAGTAGGGAAGGTTAAACAAAACAGAATCCCAGCAGGGACCGTTACCCCATGCAAAGCCCCATCCGCCGGTGGGAACAATGCCGGGAAGTGCACCGTCATCATTCTGCGATTTGCGGATGTTATGTAGCCATTCGCGCAAGGAATTTTCTGCTTTCAGCCACTGCAGCATATGCTCTGCGGACATGGAGGCATCTGCCGTCCAGCCGTTTTTCTCACGGTGAGGACAATCGGTGGGAAAATAAAAGAAATTGGCTTTGTCGGCGCGGTGAGACATTTTGTAAAGCTTGTTGAGCGTCTCGTCGGAGCAGGTGAAATTTCCGCGGACTTCAAGGTTTGAGTGCATTTCCAAAAAGGTGAGTGCCTCCGGGGTTGCCTGCTCATCGGAAAGTCCCTCCACCAATGCATAGCGGAAGCCATAATAGGTAAAGTCCGGCACGAATTCCTCTTCGCCGCCGCGGCAGATGTAAACGGTTTTCTGGTTATAGTCTCTGTAAGCTTTTTCGGCATAGTCATAAAAGAAAATAATATTTTCGATACATAATTCACCGTCGCCGTCTAATAACTCTGCGTGCCACACAGAGATTTTCTGTCCCGGTGCTCCGTTTATGCGCAGACGCGTTAACCCTGCGGAGTTTACGCCGAAGTCATAAATGTGTCCGCGCTTGCATTTGGTGACGGAAACGGGCGTGATTTCCTGCTCTACGGCGATAGGTTCTGCTGTGCAAAGCTTCTGCTCACCTGCAGGGCGTTCGGCTTTTTGTGCCTTTTGCCAATCACTGTCATCAAAGCCGGGCTCGTTCCAGCCGGGAATTTCTAAATTTGCGTCATAGTGGCATCCCATTCTCAAATCGTCAAAAAGATAGGGAGAGGGATGAGTGGTGAAGCTTTCGTCAGCATGGAACGCTTCTTCACCATTCAGCTCAAAAGAAAGAGCAAAGCGCAGGGAAGACCGCCATTGCGCCTTGTCAAAATCCCACACAACACCGCCGGGGCAGTTGTGCATACCGTTTCCTAAAATCACACCGATTACGTTTTCGCCCGTTGTAAGATACGGCGCAACATCATAGTTATCGTAATACAAAAGGTCGGAGGGTGCGCTGATATAAGGCGCCAGGATGCCCTTTGTAATCTCTTTTCCGTTGATGAACAGCTTATAAAATCCCAGACCGCAAATTGTGATTTCTGCTTTTTCGGGAATCGTTTCTACCGAAAAGCTTCTGCGGAACATGGGAGCATTCACATGGTGATAAAAATCATTTAACAGGTCGTTTGCTTTCACAAAAAAATCAGATAAAATCATAAGAACACTCCTTTTGGATATTGATAAGTTCATTATAGCAAAGAACGAGGGAGATTGCAATCGTTTTCGGGAAATCAGAGGAAAAACAGGTTGCTTGACAGAATTTTGATTTTTTGGTATAGTAGTACCATAAAAGGTGTAAATGGGAGACTAAACTATGAAAAAAATAATGGTTTTTTTGCTATGCTTCTGCATGAGCTTGTTTCTTTTTGTTCCTGCGAGTGCAGAAGAAAATACAGGAAGATATATTGTAAAAACAGATACTGCAAAACCGATGCTGCTTTCCGAAACCGAGGAGCTTCATTATCTGGGAAACGGCTTATATGTTGCAGATAGCTTAGATGCGGCAATGTCTTTTTCTGATTACGCTCTTTATATGTTCCCCGATCATGAAATGGAGCTTTTTGATTATCCCGAAACCACCTCGGACCCGTCCTTTTCCAACCAATGGTATATGGACATGCTGAAAACCTCTGCATCAAGAAACCACGGCATTAATGGAGAAGGCGTAACCGTTGCTGTGGTGGACAGCGGTGTGGACAGCGACCATCCCGATTTAGCCCATGTGAATATTTTGCCGGGATATAACGTGATAGACGGCGCGGCGGATACAACCGACACAGAGGATTTGTACGGTCACGGCACAAGCGTAACCGGGATTATCGCGGCAGGGATCGATAATGAAACCGCTACCTGCGGAATTGCAGACGGCGTGTCTATTCTGCCCATCAAAATAACGAACAGCAGTGGTCTTTCGTATTCTGCATTTTATGCCGGCCTTCAGAAAGCGGTGGAATCGGATTGCGATGTTATCAATATGAGTTTTGGTGGCGCCTTAAGCACATATGCCATGGCGGAAATTAATGTGGTAATGAAACAGGCGGAGGAAAAAGGCATGATCGTGGTTGCCGCCGTGGGAAACAGTGGTTCCACATCGGTGCTCTATCCGGCAGGAGCTGAAACGGTGGTTGGTGTGGGTGCTTTAAATAGTGACGGCACCTTGTGGTCTAAATCCCAGAGAAACAGCTCTGTGTTTGTAACAGCACCGGGACAAAATGTTGAGGTGTTGAACAAAACCGGTGGTGTAAAGATAGGCTCCGGGACCTCCTACGCCTCGCCTATGGTGGCTGCCGTTGCAGCGTTGGTAAAGCAGATAAAGCCGGATTGCACGCCGGAAGAATTCCGCTCACTTCTTCAGAAAACCGCGGTGGATGCAGGTGAGGAAGGGTATGACACAAGCTACGGGCACGGCACAGTAAATATCGAAAATATCATAAGCGAGCTGGAAGAGAGCCTTCCGCCTCTTGTGATAAAACAGGGAAAATTAAACGGTGCGCCGCAGATTTATCTTCACAATAATACAGAAAAAACCTTAATCGGAACGGGGTATTTTGCGACTTATGAAGGCACCCGGCTTTCCTCGGTGCTCTCAGAACCGTTACAAGCAGGAAAAGGCACCACAACGCTTAAACCGCAAAATGCAGACTTTGTCCTTTTATGGGATGAAGCACTTCGCCCGATGACAGAAAAAATAACCTTGAAATAAGAAAAAGAACCCCTGAGCATTTTTTGCTCAGGGGTTTTGTTTTACGGCAAAAGCTCTGCAAACTGCTTAAATGCGGTGGGCAGGGCGATTTCATTGAAAAGCTGTTCCCCGGTAACCCAGGTAAAGCATTCGGGCATGGCATCGCAGGTGAAAAGATATCCGTTCATGGTCCATTCCACATGGGTGAAAATGTGATTTCTTAAAACGGACAGTAAAATATCTTTTGGCTTTACGCCTTTCTGCTCAAGATACGCCGCGGCGTCTTCCTTGCACAAAAGCCCTTTCGTATTGGGGAATTCCCACAAGCCGCGCAAAAGGCCTGAGGCAGGGCGCTTGTTTACGGCAAAATATTCTCCGCATTGCAGAAGAAAAACCGTGAGGTATTCTTTTCGCCGCGGTTTTTTCTCGGCTTTTGGAGGATACTTTTTTTGCGTGCCGTGCAGGTTAGAGCGGCAAAATTCCGATGCCGGGCAACAGTCGCAAAGCGGTGCGCCGTTGGGCAGACAAACTGTTGCACCCAGCTCCATCAGCGCCTGGGTAAAGTCGCCGGGCGCTTCTTTGGGATAAACGGCTAAAAGCGCTTCATGCACATCCTTTTTAAAAGGTGCCGAGGTGAGTGTCTCATCAATTTCGCAAATGCGGGAAACCACACGGAGAACATTTCCGTCCACCGCAGGGGTGGGCAGACCGAAGCAAATCGAGGAAATAGCACCTGCCGTGTAGGCACCGATGCCGGGTAGGGAAAGAATTGCGTCGTACTGCGTCGGGAACACGCCCCCGAACTGCTCCATAATCACAGAGGCGGCTTTTTGAAGATTCCGGGCGCGGCTATAATACCCCAGCCCCTCCCATAGCTTCATCAGCGTTGCTTCATTGGCTTGCGCCAAGGCTTCTATGGTGGGATAGGTTTCTAAAAATCGGGCATAATATTGTTTCACGGCTTCCACTCTGGTTTGCTGCAGCATAATTTCCGAAAGCCACACGGCATATGGATGCTTTGTTTCTCTCCAGGGAAGCTTTCGGGCGTTTTTCTCATACCAGGGGAGAAGTGCATCGGGAAGACGGGCAATGAGTTGGTTTTGGTTCCGATTCATAATAGGGTTCTCCTGTGTTTTGTTTCTGCTTGCATTATACGCTAATTTTTGGATTTTGTCAAATGGGTATTGATTTCCTACTATTTTTGTGGTAAAATTGAAATACAGATTTCATTTATAACATCAGAAAAGAACAACCGTAATAACGGAAAAAGGAGTGTTCCACATGTTAGTTTCAACCAAAGGCAGATATGCTCTGCGTGTTATGATTGTTTTAGCCGAAAATAGTGAAAGTTATGCACCGCTTAAGGAAATCGCTGAAAGCGAGGGCATTTCGGAAAAGTATATGGAAAGCATTCTTGTGATGCTGACGAAGGTGGGAATTTTAGAAGGCCTGCGCGGAAAAGGCGGCGGATACCGTCTGGCGCGTCCGGCAGATGAAATCACAGTCGGCAGTGTGCTGAAGGTGGTAGAAGGTGGCTTGTCCCCTGTTTCATGCCTTACCGCGCCGAACCATAAGTGCGATAAAACAGAGGGCTGCAAAACCCGTCCCATGTGGGAAAAACTGGACGGAGTCATTGATGAATTCTTAGAAAGCATCACATTGGCGGATTTAGCAAACGGAACGGTGTAAGGAGGCGTTATGAATATATACACATCTGCCGACAGTTTAATCGGCAACACACCGCTTTTAGAGCTGTGTAACATAGAGAAAAAATTCGGTCTCGGCGCAAAGCTTTATGCAAAGCTTGAGTTTTTCAATCCGGCAGGCTCCGTGAAAGACAGAGTGGCAAAGGCAATGATTGAAGATGCCGAGGAAAAAGGTCTTATTGGAGAGCATACCGTTATCATCGAGCCCACCAGCGGAAACACGGGTATTGGTCTTGCTTCCGTTGCGGCGGCAAGGGGATACCGTATGATGATTGTGATGCCCGATACCATGTCGGTTGAGCGCCGTCAACTGATGAAAGCCTTCGGTGCAGAGCTTGTGCTGACCGACGGCTCAAAAGGCATGGCAGGCGCAATCGAAAAAGCGGAAGAGCTCCATCGCGAGATTCCCGACAGCATCATCGCAGGTCAGTTTACCAATCCTGCCAACCCGAAAGCCCATTATATGACGACGGGGCCCGAAATCTGGCGGGATACCGATGGCACCGTGGATATTTTTGTTGCTTGTGCCGGAACGGGCGGCACCGTGACGGGAACGGGAAAATATTTAAAGGAACAAAACCCGGATATTTCAGTTGTTGCCGTGGAGCCGGCAGGGTCACCGATTCTTTCCGGCGGCGTGGCAGGTCCTCATAAGATTCAGGGCATCGGTGCAGGCTTTGTGCCGGAGGTGCTGGACACCTCGGTGTATGACGAGGTAATCACCGTAAAGGATGACGAAGCATATTCTATGGGCGCAGAGCTGGGAAAAACGGAAGGCATTTTAGCAGGTATTTCCTCCGGTGCGGCACTTTGTGCCGCAATCAAGGTGGCAAAGCGGCCGGAAAACGAAGGCAAAACCGTGGTTGTGCTTCTCCCCGACACGGGAGACAGATATTTGTCCACAACGATGTTTGAATAAAAATGAACCCACAGGATTTCCCTGTGGGTTTTTGTGTTTTGGCGGAAAAATGTTTCACCCGAGTAAAAAATGTTTCATTTGGCGAAAAGACTTGCAATCCGTTTGCGTTTGTGTTAGAATGTATTTGCGACTCAGAAATAAATACCCGTAATACAGCAGCAGTTTTTATCATTTTTGATAAAAACGCTTGCTCTTATTTTGCTTGCTGTATTTGCGGTAAAAGAAACTCTGAGTCGCGTCAGTCGAGCCAGCGTTTTTTGTGCGTTGGCTCGTGCCGGCGCACTTTTTTATTGTGTAGGAAATTGCGAAGCAATTGACGGAACAACAAAAAAGTGTACCTGAATCCCCAAAGACTTCAGAATGGGGACATTGATTCAAGCACTTTTTTATTGCAATAAAGTAAGATGCTCCTTGACAATTTGATATTTATGAAAGGAGGCATTTTATGCCTTGTAAACATTGTGAAAACAGAAGTCCTTATTTTTATTGCAACAAAAAGCGTTGCTTTGTAACAACTGCCGAAATGTGGAACATATGTCTGGAAACGGAAGATGAGGCATATTGCACACTTTGTGCCGCAGATGGGTACATAGAAGATGCCTGCGTGGTTGGCGGCGACACACGGACGGATAATGTGGAGCTGGGGGCAATCCGGTATTTCTTCCGTACTTATATGTCGGAAAACGAAGCACGAAAAGCCAAGCTTTCTGCATATCGCGAAACAACATCCCGGATTGCAGATATCATCAGGCAGGAAAACTTTGATACAATATATCGGTTTCTGTATGATGAAACGATAAAGTCTATCACGCATCATATCCTGAATGAAGCGTATGACGAAGCCTATGAAGCTTTTTGTGAAATGAAAGAAGCTATGGAATCAGAATACATGAAAAAATAATAAAACACGCCCTGAAATATCAGGGCGTGTCAGACTGTCGAAAAAGGCAGGTCTACCGCAAGCAAAATGTTCTAAATATAAATTTGAGCAAAAAGTAAATATCACGTTCCTAACGATTAACTGCGCGGTTTCCGTCGAGGAAACCGCGCAGTTGCTTGCTTTGGGCGAGTACAAACTCTACCGTACCATCGTACGCCGACGAATTTGTGCTCGCCAAATATACCTACCTTTTTCAAAGTCTACTCAGCGTGTCGAGATTTCTCGACACGCTGACACGCCCTGAAATATCAGGGCGTGTTTTGCTGTTACCAGATTAAAAAGTCATCATTTTTCAGCTTCAAAAGAGCCTCCACAAAGAAAAAGTCTGCATAAATAATGGGGATATGAAGACCTTTTGTGTTTTCGTGGGGATAGCGCTCGGAGCCCATGCCAACCAGAAAGTCCACCGATTCATCAAAGTTACAAAAGCTTTCTGCCGTTGCCTGCAGGATTTTTACAGCTGCCTCCAGATACATGCTTCCTTCCCGACCGGGAAGTGCCTTGGAGAGCTCAATCAGACCGCAAGCTGCGCAAACGCCTGCAGTGCTGTCATAGTATTCGTCTTCTGCGGGCATTCTGAAATCAATAGGCGTTAAGAAATGGGTGGGTGCGCAGTTTGCCACAAAATAGTTTGCAACCTTTACTGCCGCATCCAGGTATTTCTTTTCGCCTGTATGGATATAGGAAAGTACAGAGCCATAAAGCGCCCACGCCTGACCTCTGGACCAGCAGGAACCTTCGCAGTAGCCTTGTCCGCCGTATGTTTTGACAAGCTCGCCGGTCATTTCGTCATGCTCTACGATATGGTTCACACTGCCATCGGGACGGATATGGTCGCGGATGGCCATATCGGCGTGCTTTTCGGCGATATGGCGGAACCGATCGTCTCCGATTTCTCGGGACGCCCAGTAGAGAAGAGGGATATTCATCATAGTGTCGATAATGGTCCAGTTCCTCTGCTCGTAACCGTTCCACGCGCGGATAAATTCACCGTGCACATGATAGCGGGAAAAGAGCATGGATGCCATGTAAAGGTTTAAATCGCAGGAAGCCTTGTCGCCGGTTAAACGGTAGTTTGCACCGGCTGTTAAATGCCACATAAAGCCCACATCGTGATGAAGAACTTTGTAGTTCTTCAAAGCTTCATTCAGCATGTTTTGGGAATGTTCTGCGGTAATTTTATAGTCTTCATTTTTTGTGGCGTGATACATCAGCCACATCATGCCGCCCCAGAAACCGTTGGTCCACCAATCAATTTCCTTTTCGCCTCTGTTATCGTGAACACCGTCTATTGCGGTGTAGGGAATTTTGTTGCGGCTTCTGATTGCCACCTTGCTCAGTTTATTATCTACCTTCTGCCAGATTTCCTCCAGCCATGTCTGATATTGCATCATAAAACCTCCTTTGTTTGATAGTTTTATTATATTCCTCTTTACAAAAAAGTACATAAAGGATATAATGGTATTTGTACTATCTTATGATTCTTTTTGAAAGAAGGATGTAAATTGAGCTTGAAAAACAAAGAATTTATATCAAAAATGTTTATACAATGTGAGTTCGTTATAAATCGGATTGCTACACCGGAGTGGAAAATCGAGTCTGCCAAATGTCCGTCTTATAATCTGGTACTTGTGTATGACGGGCAGGGGATTTTTACCAAAAACGGCGTGCAAAAAGAAGTGAGTCGTGGTGATTTGGTGTTTTTTGAAAAAGGGTGCAGACGGAGTATGTACAGTAATATCCGGAATCCTATCCGGTTCTATACCGTGAATTTTACATATGTGGTTCCTGAATATCTGGAGGGTGTGTGGTGTCTGCAGTATCCGGAGCTCAGATTTGATTTTGTGCGGAAAATCAGCGATACCGCCCTTTACGAACGATTTGTACAGTTGTTTGAGAACTTATGCGCCACCCATATTTCAGCGATGCAGATGCGCCTTGCAAGGGAACGGGAAATTATGGCAAAAATATTGGAAGCTACCATGTTTTTATACGAA
>JAFQLU010000057.1 GCA_017396465.1 Clostridia bacterium
AGAATGGCTGACAGTCTTTATCGCGGATGCGAAATCCAAGGGACTGTACGTCAGACCATTTCATCTCTTATTATAAAAAAATAAGTGCAAGTAATCAACTACATCAATAGTTAATTGACTTACACTTTTATTGTACCAGGGGCTGTAAAAAAATGCAAGTTTTTTACAGCCTCTTTTCAGCCTTATTTTATAACATTTGAAACCGAATCATCAGTATATATCCGATTTTATTTCTTTTCTTGCGGTCCGGACTATTTTTACATTCCCTTTTTATTGCGTTTTCTTTTCGTTTTTTCTGTATTGTCCCGGGCTTTCGCCCACCAACTGCTTAAACACACGGCACAGGCTTTTGGAATCGGCAAAACCGGTTTGCCCGGCGATTTGCTCCACAGACAAATCCGTTTCCGAAAGCAGGGATTTTGCCACCTTCACTCTCTGTTTATTGAGAACGCCGTGGAAGGTATCCTCCGTGATGTTTTTGAAAATCTTGCAGAAATTGCTTTTGCTGTATCCGCAGGATTCCGCCACCTGCTCCACGGTCAGGTCTTCGGCATACTGCGCATGAATCATATCCAGCGCCTTTTCGATGTTTGCCACGCTGCGAAGCGCCTTGGAGGTGTGGCTATTCGTGTTTTCCGAAACCAGCTTTTCCAGAACGCAGGCACATATTTTAAAGATATTCCCCCGAAGGAAAAGCTCTGAGAATTCTTTCGGGTGCCGATAAAGCTCCGCCGTTTCCGCCACAACGGATGAAAGAGGCGCACTGTCCCGAAAAGAGAATACGGGGCACTCCGGCGACTTTTCGGAAAGCACCGAAAAATACTCCGAAAGCAGAACTGCGCCCACCTCAATAATCAGATGAACATCCTCCCCTGCTTCGGGGATTTCGTGAGATTTCATAGAGCCCACAAAGGCAAACTCCCCTGCCTCAACCCGGTATCTCATTTTGTCTATCACAATATCATAATGCCCTTTCAGGCAGAAAATCAGCTCAATTTCACTGTGTCGGTGTGCCTCAAAGGGGCGAAGTCTTCCCACATTGATATAGTAGGGGCGCTCCCCCATTAAAAGCTTCTGATACAGCATTCTCATCACCTCTCTTTCATTATAGCCGTTTCCCAAAATGATGTCAAGAAAAAGTGAATTTTTGCGAATTTTTTAAGCCATTTTCCGCTTGTTTTTATCGGGAGGATATCGTACAATAAAACCATAGGAGATGATGATATGAAACATATATGCTATCTGGGCGTGTCCAGGGAAGACATTACGCCATCCATCGGCACCTGTCTTTACGGTTACCGCCCCAATCTACATTCCGAGAGCATTCGTGACCGCTTGCATGTGACAACCTTTTATCTGAAACAAGACGACACGCAATCCCTTATGATCAGTGCAACGGTCTGCTCCGTTCAAACAAATCTTGTCAACAGGCTGCGCAAGGAAATTTCCGGGCGGTTTTCTGTTCCTTACGAAAATATTCTACTTTCCGCAACCCACACCCATACCGGGCCCAATCTGACCGGTGACATCGGTTGGGGCGAAGTGGATATGGAATATTATGAAAGCATTTTCCGTCCGGCTGTTTTAAAAAGCGTGGAAAATGCTCTGAAAAATCCCGTTCCCGTCAGCTGCGGTTTTGCCACCGGTTTGTGCAAAGCCGGTATCAACCGTCGGGAACTGACAACAGAAAATCTGGTTGCTTTGGGGCAAAATCCTTGGGGCGTGTATAACCCGGAAATGACTGTGATTTCCTTCCGTGACGAATCGGGAAAACCGATTGCCAACATGGTTCATTACGGATGTCACGGAACCGTGGCAGGTGCATCCACCGCCATCTCCCGTGACTGGTCCGGCGTGATGACGGATGCGTTAGAGGAGGAAAGCGGCGCAATCACCGCATTTTTCAACGGTCCTGAGGGAGATGTTGGTCCCAGAATTTCCAATGGCAGAACCGCGGCAAACCCTGATTATATTCCTGAAGTGGGCGAAATTGCCGCAGAATCTGCTCTTTGTATCTACAAAAATATCACGGACTTTTCCGTTCCGAAACTTTCCGCAAAGGAAGGTATGCTGTCTCTGCCCTTGCTTTCGAAGCTTTCCATGGATAAGGTCATGGAGGGGCTCGAAAAATTCCCCGATCCCGACGCCGTAAACTGGGAAGGCAAAATGCATCATTATTACAAGGCTGTCAAAGCCGCCATTGAAGCCGGGGAAGAAGATAAAGCTTGTGCTAAAATTTCCCAAACCATCCTTCGCATCGGCGATGTTATTTTTGCCGCGTTTCCTTACGAGCTGTTTTCCGAAATCGGTATGCGGATTGACTGCGCCGTCAAAGATTTCAAGGTGCTTTCGCTTTCCAATACCAACGGCTCCGAGGGATATTTCCCCACGGAAGACCAGCTCTGCCGCGGCGGATACGAAATCATTATGTTCCGCTATAACAACGTGCAATGCTTTACTGATGATGCGGACTACCGGCTGATAAAGGAAACACTACGCAATCTGGAGGACATCGTACAATGAAAAAATCATTCGGCGTTCAGCTCTATACCGTAAGAGATTATTTACACACGGAGGAAGATGTGATTTCGGCATTTTCCAGAATCAAATCCATGGGATATGACACTGTGCAGGCATGCTGCCCCATGCAGGCTGTTTCCTACCAAAAACTGGGAGAAATTGCAAAGGAATCCGGTCTTACTGTATGCGGAACCTTCGACAGCTTAGACAGCATGCTCCATACACCGGACGAGCTTGCAGAACACACCAAACTTCTGCACACCAAAAGCATCGGCGTTGCCTACGCATCTATGGCAAATGATGCAGAAGTTGCGCAAACCGTCCGTGATTTACAATGTGCATCCAGGCAGATGAAAGAACGCGGCTTTACGCTTTGCTATCACAATCACGCTCACGAATTTTCGAGATATCAAGGGAAGTTGATTTTAGATTATATTGCGGAGCAAACGGACATGGAAATATGCCCGGACACCTACTGGACGCAGGTAGGTGGCGGCGATGTGCGCCAAATGCTCCGTAAGCTTGCCGGAAGGATTTCCATTCTGCACCTGAAGGACTACGCATATATAAACGGTGCGCCCCGTTTTGCCGCAGTAGGCAGCGGAAATCTTTACTGGGACGGCATCATGAAAGAAGCCGAAAACGCAGGCGTGAAGCATTATATTGTGGAGCAGGATGACTGTTTCGGCGAAAATCCATTTGATGCTTTGGCACGCAGTATCCGCTTTTTAGAACAATACAGATAATCAAGGAGGAACCAATATGTACAGAATCGGTCAGGAAGAAATTGATGCGGTGGCAAGAGTCATCCGCTCACAGAAACTGTTTAAGGTAAATGACGGTACTTTGCAGGAAACGGCAAATTTTGAAAAGGAGCTTCGGGAGCGCATAAAAACCGACCGTGCCGTTTTGATGACCTCCGGTACGGCGGCTTTGGCATCCGCTTTAATCGGCATGGGTATCGGCCCCGGAGATGAGGTTTTGGTTCCGGCGTACACCTATATCGCAACGGCAATGGCGGTTATTATGGTGGGTGCTATGCCTGTAGTCACAGAAGTAGACGAAACCTTATCTATGGATCCGGAGGATATTGAAAAAAAGCTCACGCCGAAAACCAAAGCGGTGATTCCGGTGCATATGGGAGGCTACCCCTGCGATATGGACCGCATTATGGCAGCTGCAAAAAAACATAATCTTTTTGTGCTGGAGGATGCCTGCCAGGCGATGGGAACCACCTACAAGGGAAAAGCGGTGGGCACAATCGGCGATGCCGGAGCTTTCAGCTTCAACGCTTTTAAAATACTCAGTGCCGGCGAGGGCGGTGCAATGGTGACCAACAATCAGGACATTTTTGAAAAGAGCCTGATTTATCACGACAGCTGCGCCGTTGCCTATTTCGGTAATCAGATGGAAAACTTCAAAACAGTACCTTTTTGCGGCTCGGAATTCCGCACCAACGAAATTACAGCGGCGATTTTAAGAGAGCAGCTCAAGCGGTTAGACGGCATTTTAGGAGACCTGAGAAAAAATAAAAAGGAGCTGGAAAAGCGTCTGGCGCCGCATATCGACTTCGCCCCCTGCAACGACCCCGAGGGCGAGGGCGCATACACCGTTTCGCTTCAGTTCGAAACCAAAGAGAAGGCGCTGGCATTTCAGGAGGCATTTGACGGATATTCTGTCATCCCTGCATATATGGGAAAGCACGTGTTTAACGACTGGAAAGCCATTATCGAAAAGCGCGGTGCGGTGCATCCTTTGATGGATCCCTTCCGTTTTGAAGCCAATCGTGGGTTTGGTTTCCCTGAGGATACCTGCACAAAAAGCCTGGAGCTTATGGCAAAATGCGTCCGCATCGACGTAAACCCCGACTGGACGCAGGAGGACATCAGCCAGTTTGCAGAAAAAGTAATTGCGGCTTTATCTTAAATTCACGCACAAAGCACCTCTTCCAATGAGGAAGTGGTGCTTTGTGTTCAAAAAAACGACGCAGGCAAAAGCCTGCGCCGTTTCGATATTTTCAATTCATTATTCAATGGTTAAACCGTTTTCTTCTGCTAAAGCTTTTAAAGCCGCGTTATATTCGTTTAATGCGGTAATGCCTTCTTCCAGCTTTGCAGCGCTTTCGGTCATCATAGCTTCATCCAGATTTTCCAGTGCGGTGAGCATCATACCGAAGCCTTCTTCATACGCTTCAAAATCCTTAACATATTTTGCTTTGATTTCCTGAACTTCCGGTGTGGTGACTTCCACTGCATTTAAGAGCTTTAAGCCTTCTTCTGTTTTGGGAATCAAAACATCCTTCACGCTTTTTAAAACATCTTCTTCAGATTCTAAGCTTTCCCATGTTCCGGCTTCTGCTGTGATTTCTTCATAAATTGCATTTACCTCTACAGTCTGCACATTTACAAAGTTTTCCAGCTCGTCTGCCACGGGGTTGCTGCAGCCTGCCAGAACAGAAATGCCTACAACCAGTGTTACAATACCTGCTACCAGTTTCTTGAAGTTTTTCATTTTTTCGTCTCCTTTTTTTGTAAAAGTGGGTTACACCCGTTATTTCTATTATAATACATTCCTTCGGCTTTTGCAAGGGAAAATGACAAAATCCGTAAATTTATTTCCCTTTTAAAAATCGCATTGGCGAAAGATACCCAACCGCCTTTGCCACAATATCATGTCCCAATACCAAAAGGATAACTGTCGCGCACAGAACCAACAGAAAAATATTCTGCGGTGTGGGAATTTTTCCGTACATTGCCGCACGCAGGATAAATCCGTGCAGAAGATAAACGGGCAAGGTATTTTTCCCGATGGCGGTAACAAGAGGAATTTTGCGGTTCACTCGTTCCTTCAGCGCCCAGCTAAAAGCAATCCATATACAAGCAACGGCAAAAAGTATCAGCCGAAGAAGCACATCCGAGGATACGCGGTAGCACCCGGAGCCATACAGAAGTCGGCTTGTAATCGACGGGATAAACACCACGCCCAGCGATAAAACCGCACCTATTAAAAGCCCGATGAAGGCTTTATTTTTAACTTCAGGCACCCCCTGCTCCTTGGCATACAGTCCCATTAAAAAATAGGGCTGGAACACGAAAAAGCGGGATAGGCTATATGGGTATCCGACGGTTTCAAAAAATCCTGCTGCAAGAGATAAGCACACCGAAATGCCTAACACCGCAATCCTTTTCTTGCCCGATTTTGCGCGGTATAGAGGTAAGAGCGCCGTGTAGAACACCATCACGAACAGATACCATAAAATCCAGTACGGCGTCATAAACTGAAAAGGCGTTTCTGCAGGCTTTATCCCTCGCTCAAACCAGATATAAAGCACCTGAAACAAGCCGTACATCCAGATTTTGTCCAGAAGCTGCTTTACCCCGAATTTGGCAAAATAGCCGCTCACAAACATAAACACCGGCATGTGAAACAGATATATCATGCGGTACAGAATGGGAGCCGTTCCGTGAATTTCCAGAAAATGCCCCAGAACCACACAGAAAATCAGGATGCATTTTAAATTGTCAAATCCGTAGTCTCGCTTCACGACATCACCTCATCTGTTTTATTTACTGTTATTATAATATGGAAATACAGAATTTTCAAGTATTTTTGGCACAATAAAAAGCATCTCACGAATGAGATGCTTTTTGATTTACATAATGATGGAAAGAACTAACCCTGCCAAGGTGAGCAGGATGTTGCCTGCCGCACAACCGGGTGCGTAGCCTAAGGTAAACACAGAGCTTCCGGTTTCGTCGGTTAGGGCATTCAGACCCGCTGTGCAGGTACCACTTCCGCAAAGGCCTCCCAAAAGGTCGGCTTCATCAATGCGAAGGATATATTTCCCAATCAGAAGAGACAAAAGATGCGGTGTTAAGGTGATGGCAATACCGCAGAGAATAATCTGCAGACCGTTGGTTTTTAACACTTCCATAAATCCGCTTCCGATGCCGAGAGCCACAACTGCGATATAAAGATTCAGCCCCAGGCTCTTTAAGAATAGCCGTGTTGCAGGCGGAATATTTCCCATACGCGGTTTGCGTTCATACCACCAGCCGCATAAAAGACCAATCAGAAGAACACCCACGCTTTCGCCCAGTCCCAAAGGAAAACCCTTCAGCACAATTTTGAGAGAACCGATAAGCACACCTACTGCTATTGCAAGAGCCAGAAACGCAATATCCGTCACATTGCCCTCTTCTTTTACATAACCCATAGTTTTTGCCACATTTTTGATGGCCTTTGCAGGACCTTTCACAGATATGATACTGTTCTTTTGAAAAGAAACCTTTTTCCCGAAGCTACGCAGGAGAACACCGTTTTCGGACAAAAGCGCTCTGCCTTTTTCCTCAAAGTTATCCGTCAGCACGATTTTGGCATCTACCAGCTGAATCTGATAGTATTTCGGCTCTGTTACCTCGGACAAGCCTCTGTCGTCCGCGGTATCCAACGCTCCCACATCGCCCACAATCTGAATCACATCGCCTGAAAGAAGCACTTCCTCCTGCGGCATACTGATCATCTGTTCGCCACGGTACACTGCTTCCACTTCGATGCGATTTTCGTTTTTCTCTTCAAACTGCTCTGTCGTCATGCCGCAGTAAACCGATTCTGCTTTCAGCATATAAGCACGAACCTGCAGTGTTTCGTTGATTTCTTCCGTTTGCTTCTTTCCGTTTTCTTTTGCCAACTTATCTACTTTTTCCTTGGCGATTTTAGCAAGAGGCTTTCTGAGCACCAAAGGCGCAATATTCTTTGCAAAGAGAATCACACCCAATGTGCCGAAGGTGTATGTAATACCGTACACAACGGCAACATCGCTCGTTTCAAATCCTGCCACCTCGATGATGGACGTTTGCGTCAGCGCGCCTGCCATAAGGCCCACACCGGTCACCTTATCCATATGAAGCAGGTAACAAAGCAGGAATGTGATACCAAGTCCTAAAGCCGCAAAAATCACAGACAACACCATAATTTTAACGCCGGAGGATTTAAAGTTTGAGAAAAAGGCAGGGCCAACATCAAAGCCCAATGTGAAGCAGAACAGATAATAAAGAACACTTTTCAGTGCCGCACCGTATTCGGGAGCGGCGAGCTGACTGATTAAAATTCCCATTAGAAGCGTTCCCATGGTTGCGCCCACAACAAAGGTTTTGACTTTGACCTTTCCTAAAATGTACCCCATACCGAGGCATACAAAAAGGGTAAATACTGCATGCGAGGACAGATAAGAGCCGATGCTCTCCAAAAATTGTTCCATTTTTGTCCATCTCCTTTTTTTTACTATGACTTGAGTATAACATATATACAGTGATTTTTCAACCGTTTTCGCCAATTTCTGACACCACTTTCGTTTTTCTGCATGCAAAAAAGCGCCTCATACGAGGCGCTTTCCTCATATGAGGCGCTTTTTGTTTTACAGTTTTATCTTTTCTCCGTTCCAAAAATCAACAACAAGGTTTTGAGGTTCTCCGCTGTCGCAGGTTATGCGGACTGTTTTTTCTTCACCGGGCTTTAAAAGGAAAAAGTTGTCGCTTACATAGCATCTTTGTGTATCGTTATCCGTGTCCACGGTGACGGGATATGCCGGTGTATCGGAGATGTTTTTCATGCAGATATCTGCATAGTGATAGGTGTCATCAAAGCCGGTTTCTGTGACCATAGCAGAAAGTGCTGCCTGATTTGCCGAAGCAATCTGCGGCATCAGCCATGGGCCATCGTCTAATCGCAGGTTTTCTTTCGGCGCGGTTCTGTATGCTTCTAAAAGCGCACCCGTAAGCTTTTTGGTGCATTTGTTGGGATATACCGACCGCGACAGCACCTCTTTTCCTTTCGTCAGCTCCACGCAAACCAAAAAGCAGGTGTCGGTGAACGTTTCATCAAGCGTTACAGTACCAAAGGACACATCAGGTGCCGCTTTTTCCGTATATTCCTTCCACACGGCAAGGTCGGGATGATATATGGTGAGGCGGATTTCGCAATCTGAGATATCTATGCCGTTTTGGTTAAACACCTTCACATGAAGCGGAATATCTTCCTTCGGCGCAATCACTGACCACTGCTGACACCAGATAATATGCAGAGGACGGTATGCATTCTGCACGGCGTAGTAAGCATAGCCGGGGCGGTCATCGCCGTCTACGGTTTGTACACCTGCTGTGGGCCACGGGCGCTTGAACACCCAGGGCATAATACCGCCGCAGGTGGGATAATTTTCCTGCATAGCATCTATCATCAGCTGATAGAATTCATACGCCTGCACCTGAGAGGCTTCGCACAGTTCTTCCAATGTGATGCCTTGCATATCCGCGACCTGGGAAATCCGCGCCGTCATTCTGGGAACGCGCTCAGGGATATACTCGGAAAAATGGTTTAACAGTTCCGGATATTGTTCGGGAAATTCCGAAGAAGATAAATCCGGAAGTGCGGACACCGTTTCTTCCCCACGGATAAACTGCTTGATGGTTTTAAAATTCGGAAAACTGTGAATACCGGACTCGCCCAGAAAAGGAAGCTGCTTATATCTGTGCCGATACCAGTTCGGCTCCATGTCGATATAGATATGGGCGCTGCCTTTATCGGCAGTTGTGCTGTAATACACGCGGTCGGGCGCCAGCATTTCCGCCGTTCTTTGGGTAACAAACATTGCCGCCGCATTTTCAGAAACATAGGGATTAAACTCATTGCCGCCGCAAAGCACCACCAAAGACGGATGGTTTCTTGTGCGGTACAGATTATAGGCAATCTGCGCCTCCAGCACCTTGTGGGGGAAGTTTTTGGTGCCTAATGTGTTGGTCACAAACTGGTCCTGCCACACCATGATTCCCAGTTGATCGCATAATTCATAGAAGGTATCCGTTTCGGGCATACCGCCGCCGTTCCACACGCGAATCAGCTGAATGCCTGCGTTTTTCGCCATATGAAGGCACCACGCATACCGCTCGGGGCTGATATCATATAGAAAATCCATCTGAATCCAGTTCATGCCTTTTAAGAAAAATTCCTGCCCGTTTATGGAAAACAGATATTTATCCCAGCGGTTTCTGTACTTGTTGCCGCATGTGTAGTCTGCCGTAAAGGTGCGGATGCCGAAGGGGATTTGGTGACTGTCCACCACCTTGCCGCCATAGGACATGGTGATGCGTGCGTCATACAAAAAGGCTTCGCCTAACCCATTGGGATACCAAAGCTTCGGGTTCTTTACGGTGATACTTTTTCTATAAAACTGAAGTTCGTGATATGTTTTGTCCATGCCTAAGCTTTCAAAATCGGTGAGGGGTACTTCTTCAGAAGACGCGTACACACATTCTTCCCCATCATAAATACCGATGCTGATTTCCACTGATTCCTTCCGCACACTTCCGGTAAGACCGGAGTCGTAGGCACGGGTGTAGGTATAGCAATCATAGTCCTCCATGCCGTAAAAACGATGTAATTCCTCTATCATGCCATCTGCAATTTCCAGTTCTAATTGGAGCTTCGCTTCCGCTTTTCCGATGCTTTCCGTATAAAGATAGGGGCGGCTGATGTGCATTTCGGGAAGAAGCTCTATCCGCACACGGTTCCAAAGACCCACCACGATAAAATCACCATTGCTGGTTTGTGTATCTCTTGCAATGTTCCATGGCACGATTTCGCTATTTTCGCCACTAAAATTCCATGGGTCAAAGGTTTCCTTTTTGCCGAAGTTGCAGGCTTTTGCCTCCACAATGATTTCGTTTTCCTCCAAAAGAAACTCTGCCACATCCACCACGGGGCCGCCGAACATGCCCGTGTGGCTTCCTAAGAGGCGTCCGTTTATCCACACTCTTGCATAGTAGGAAATGCCCTCAAAGCAAAGGTATGCATGGGCAAACGTTTGCGTTTTGTCCACACGGAAGGTTTTTCTGTAGTACCACACCTTTTCGTCTACCCAGTGGTAGAGCTTGCTGTTGGTGCCCACATAAGGGTCGGGAAGCACGCCTGCATTATGCAGAGAATGATACACCGAGGAGGGTATTTCCGTTTTATGGGAAAAGGTTAATGCCCACACATTCTCTTTCGGCACATCCTCCCATGTAAAATCCCATTGTCCGTCTAAAGATATATGTGAGCTTCCCTGCCGTTTGTCTATATAATAAGGCTGAACGAGGTTCATAGAATCGCTCCTTTTTCGTGATATATTTTATTATACCCGAAACGCAGAATAACTGCAAAAGATTTCACATGGTGAAATGTTGACTTGGAAAACAGATTGTGATAGAATGAGATTCGGGAGGGATAGCGATGATTCAATCCGTACAAAAAGCCACACGCATATTAAATATTCTTGCTGAAAACCGTCAGGAGCCGATTCCCTTGGGGGCACTTGCCGAAGCATGCGGAATGCCCAAGGCAACCTGCGCCCACATCATATCCACACTGGAGAATACGGGATACGCAGTGAAAATTTCTGCGCGGAAGGGCTATATATTAGGCCCTGCGGCATACTGTCTTTCCCGGTTTGGCAGATACAAAAGCGATTTTGTGACCTTGTGCCGCCCGATTTTAGAGTATCTTCACAAAACCATGGGGCACACGGTAATTCTGGCGGTTCTGGAAGGAAGCTCTAAATATATCATTGATTATATCGACAAAAACCACATTTTAGACAACCACACGGAAATTCTGGAGGACGATATTTACCGCACCGCAACCGGCAGAGCCATTCTGGCAAACCTGCCGGAAACGAAGATTTATGATGTTTATAAAAAATATGGTAATCCAAAGGAGGAGGAATGGGCGTCTGTTTCCTCGCTTTCCGAGCTTCTTTCCCTTCTTCCCGAAAAGAAGGAAATTGCCAAAAGCCGCGCCGTATCATCGGATTTTGTGAATTTAGGCTTTGGCGCCGCTCTCTTTTCTGCGGCAGAATGCGTAGGTGCCGTGGGCATCGCCGTGAAGCTTCCGAAGGATAAAGAATCGGCATTTTCCGACGAAGAAACCAAAATCAGGCAGCTTCTCAAAACGGGCGCAAGCGAAATCACGCGCCGCCTGTCGGCGCGGTAAAAAAGGAGACAAATCATGGAATACAGAATAAACTGTTATATGGAAAACAGAACGGTTTCAATAGACGAAGCAGCCGTTACCGCAACCTGCAACGCACGAACGGAGCAGGCTTTTTGGCTATGGATATTTTTTTCCCGATTGGGATAAAGATACTTATATTTTTATGCCTGCGTGATGCACCGCTGATGCTATCCCGCATTGAACTGATGATGCAGGAGGATATGATGTCTGATTTATATCCTTCTATATCATACAAAATAGTGTCATACAAAGACAGACGCGCCGAAAACGACGCGTCTGTTTTTTCATTTTTGTAAAATCGGACGAAAGCATTTTGTTTTTAGCTCTGCGCTTGCTGATATACTTCACTGAAATTCGATGAAGGCACACTAAACAGATAAGTTGTTGTCTGAAACTGATTGTTCATAATAAAAAAGCTAACTTTTTCAAAGTTGCACAGTGCATCAATTACCGTTTGACGATATTTTTCATCTATTGTAATTCTATCATTGCCACAATAAATTGCACCTGTCAGTTCCTGTGTTGCTCCATCATCTGTTTTCATCGTAATCGTATACTCTATATCTCTATATGATGAATTATTTTTCACATAATTTTGGGCATACTCTAAAAGGAAAATATCTACACTTTCTTTATCAACGAGTAGATTTACCGCTAATCTAGCATCTGTCACAGCAGAGTTGCTGAACGTTCCATTTGCGCCATTTTCCAGCCAAACAAACCAATCCGATGTAGGCTCATTAAAATCATCCACATAATAATCCAGAATCCAGTCTTTTTGAACCGGCGGTTCTGTCTGCATCGGTGTTTCCGTTGTTTCTACCGCGTTCTCCGCCACTGCAGTTTCACCCGAGTTCGCCGCATTTTCGGATTTGCCGCAGCTACACATAGAAATGCACAACATCATTACTGTAAATAACATTAAAAATTTTTTCATGTTTGCTCTTCCCTTTCTTTTCGTCACGCCGTCCGATTTATTCGTATTACAAGTATTATTATACTCATCACAACTAGCAATGTCAAGTAAAACGAATAAAATTATTTAAAAAAGTATATAAACAGATAATGTGATAAAGGAGTGCAAAAGATGAAACGTCTTGCAGAGCTTCGAAGGGAAAAAGGATTGAATCAGGTAGGTTTGGGATTGAAATTGCATGTTTCACAAAAAATGATCAGCGCCTACGAAAACGACACACATCAGCCAAATATTGAAACATTAAAAGAAATGTCCAAGCTTTTCGGTGTCTCTGCAGATTACTTGATTGGATTAAGTGATATTCGTCTTCCTGCCGATCGTCTCATATGCGATGGGCTCAAGGAAAACGAAATCGAACTTTTAGATTTATTCAATCAACTAAAAAAAGAGGACCAAACGAAAGCTTTAGGTATTCTTTTTGCACTGCTCCAGCAGTCGCAAAACATTTAATACCTTGAAAGCATCCTTCTTCCAACTCAGATTGTCCCTTCAAATAAAGACACGATTTCCGCAAATTGCGAAAACCGTGTCTTTCGTTATTTCTTCGTGTTTTGTATTTCCCTTGGCTACGATACCGGATCGGATTGTAAATGGTTCTTTTTGAAAAACCTTTGTACATTTTTTAATCCAAGCCAATAAGCACAATCGCCGCAACACATAAAAGCACAGATATCATGTTTTTAGTTTTCATCTTTGATTTCTTGTATAAAAGAAGGGATGCCAGTCAAATAAGCACCGCCAACCCCAGTGCCGCGCTCAACGTGCAGATGCCATTTTGCACTAAGGATACGCCGTCTCCCGTCATCTATGTCTGCCGGCTGAACTGCTTGTTGGCAAAATTCTGCACCAGATACAGCAGAATCGAAATTACAAAATAAATCATGCTTTATCCCCTTTCTTTTCCTACATTGCAGCACGGAAAATGTGTCTGCGCAAAAGATTTCACCATATGAAACAAACCGCCCGTGTAAAAACAGGCTGTCCGACTACTGTCATAATATTTGTGCCATACGCTCAGCCGTGGCAAATGCTTTTCTATATTACTTGGTTTCCGAAAAAAGGTCCCCCAATTTGACATATCGCGTCGCATCTTTTCCGCGCACCCATGGTGTGCCGTTCTGGTATTCTAACGCAAGCTCACTGGTGCTGTATGCCATATAAACATCCCCCAACACGTCGGCAAGAGCAATGTTTACAATGCCGTATTTACTGTGATAGCCTGCAAGGTGCTTTATCTCGCCGTTTTCTATCGTACAGAATTTTACAGACGTTCTTCCCATAATCACATTGGGGCGGCTGCCCGTTTCCTGATTGCAGTCGTTATACGCCATTAAGATTTTGCCGCCGCTTAAAATTGCGCGCGGTCTGCACTGAATGCTGTTTTCTAAATCGACCGGCTCCGACCAGGTTTTGCCGAAATCCGCGGAAACCGAAATACTGGTGGCGTCTTTTTCGTGATTGGTTCTGTAGATAGCGTATATGGTGCTTCCGATGATTTTATAGTCGAATTCATACTGCACCTGCTTCGGGTATACAGCAAAAAACTCTATGGTTTCCATGTGGTCTTCGGAGCGGAACAGAATCACTTCCGAAAGCTCGCCGGAAATCGCGCCGTAAAAAAGTCCGTCTTCCCCCTCAAAATAGGTGCATCCACCCACGATAATCTGCTCGGTGCATTTGTATACATGGTTAAAGTATCCGTTCTTTTCCAGATAAGCAAAGCAGCAGGAAAGCCCCAAGGGGCAAAGCGCGCCGCCTTCCGTTTTCACCTGAACGGTGCATTCTTCTCCAAGAGTCTCCGTTTTAAAATCGAAGTCCTTGTAGCACACGGGATGGTCGCCCTCTGCGCGGCTGTGCCGCTCATAAAACATACGCACGCATCCGTCGCCCAAGCTTAAAATATTGGGCACATACACATTGTCTCCCACCGCAACATCAATAAAACGGATGTTGGTGGGCTGGGATGCCGGAAAATAGGATAGCGCGATTTTGCCTCTCGATTCGCCGTAATCTCCATGATACCCGGGCATATGGGCGCAGAACATGATGCCGTATTTTGCGTCGAAGGCGAGGGATGCACCGTCGCTGCAGGTCTGGCGAAGACCGTCGTTAATCTGGACAGAATAAGGAAGCTCTCTGTTTAAAACATCTGTTTTCATCTTTATCTCTCCTCTTAAAATGACACTTTGTATCATAATCTTTTCTTCATTATAGCATATTATTTTAGAAATATAAATTGCTTTTTGTGCAAAAAACATTGAATTTTCAGCAAAGGTGTGCTATGATATTCCTATAAAATTGATCACGAAATTTCACGCCGATTTTCGGTTTCGTAAAAAGGAGATCAATCATGGAATACAAAATAAACTGTTATATGGAAAACGGAACGGTTTTGATAGACGAAGCAATCGTTACCGCCACCTGCAACACACAAACGGAGCAGGCTTTTTTCACCATGGATATTTCTTTTCCCTCTTGGAATAAAGATGCTTACACTTTTATGCCAGCCTGTGTATATGGCGGCAACAAGATTCGTCGTGTTACGCGCCCATATCCGCCCATGTATCACCCCGGCGAAGGGAAAGAACCGCTGATGACCGACATACCCTCCTTAAATCCGGACGGAAGCGGAACCATTGAGGTGACCACCGGTGATATGGCAACGCCCTGTGTGGGCTTCTGGAACCCAAAAACAAAAGAAAGCTTTTTCTTGTTCACGGTGCAGGATGTGAAGGGCAAAAACATCGGCATATCCTTTTCGGAAGGAAAAATTTCTCTCTCCTTTCCTGCCAATCGGAATAAAATATACCGGTTCTGCAACGCGCCGGACTTCGGTTCTGACAAAGGCATCCCTATGAATGCAAACGAACACATTTCGGTTCCCTATCGGATTTTTGTTTCGGAATGCGCTGATATTCCTGCCTTTTATGCGCAGTTTATCCGTTCGCGGAAGTGCCTTTTAAACGATAAGCGCGCGCCTTTTTTATACTCCAAGGCCTTGTGGGACAAAATGGAAGCCTATTTTAACACGCACAGTTTTACAGGAAAGTGCTACGCCCCCGGCTCTTCTAAAGAGTGGCAGCCCGGGTGGGTGGGCGGCGGTATATCCTCCTATCCTCTGCTGGCACACGGCACCGAGCTTTCTAAAAACCGATGCCGGATGACGCTGGATTTTCTGACAAGCCATCAGGCAGAAAGCGGTTTTTATCATGGGTTCGACGGCACCGGTCGTTTCAAAGACGACAGCTTCAACACTCCCGGCATGGAAGGTTTGCATCTGGTGCGAAAAAGCGCGGACGCATTGTATTTTCTTTTGAAGCATTTTGAACTCTGCCCTCCTGAACAAAATTGGGTAGAAAGCGCAAAAAAATGTGCCGATGGATTTGTAAAGCTTTTTGAGACCTACGGCACATTCGGACAATTTATTCACATCGAAACAGCAAAAATGAAAGTTTACGGCACTCACTCCGCCGTGATGGGGTGTGCCGCTTTAGTGAAAGCATGGAGATTTTTCCGAAACGAACAGTATCTTGCAGTTGCAAAAAAAGCTCTGCTTCATTACTGCGACCTGTTTGAAAAAACCGGCATCACCAATGGTGGGCCCGGCGAGATTTTAGGTGCACCGGACAGCGAAAGTGCCTTTGCACTTTTGGAAAGCTGTGTATTGATGCTAGAAGAAACCAACGACGATGCATGGCTTCCCTATGCAGAAACTGCGGCTCATTACTGCTCTTCCTGGGTGGTTTCATACCGCTACCGTTTCCCCGAAGGAAGTGAGTTTCACCGTCTCCACATCAACACGGTAGGCAGCGTATTTGCCAATGTGCAGAACAAGCATTCCGCTCCGGGCATCTGCACCCTTTCAGGCGATAGCTTACTGAAGCTTTATCGCTATACAAAAAACAAAGCATATCTGGATTTGATAAAAGACATATCCTATTTCATTCCCCAATGCGTTTCCACCAAGGAGAAGCCTATTCACGATCGGTTTGGTCCAGCGCCCGTAAAGCTTCCCGAAGGCTTTATCTGCGAGCGGGTGAACATGAGCGATTGGGAATACGACCGTGGCATTGGAAATGTGTTCTGCGCTTCCTGCTGGTGCGATGCATCACTAACTCTTTCCTTCACCGAGCTGATGACGCAGGAGGAAATGGTACCGTAAATCACATCATAAATGTTGAAAGGTTCCCTTTTTTGAGAGCCTGTCCCTTGGGTACGGACGCAAATTCGTCGGAGCACTTTGTCAAAAGCAATAAACATCCACCCACGATAGTCTGTTATGATAAGCCTCTCATCCACTCCGGTTTTTCTTTATTACAGCATATTATTTTAGAAATATAAATTGCTTTTTGTGCAAAAAACATTGAATTTTCAGCAAAGGTGTGCTATGATATTCCTATGAAATTGACCACGCAAACCAAAATCACATACAATCAAATATCGTTTGAGCAAAGTGACAGTCCTGATATTTTAGATCGTGAAATTCATCCCTATCACGAAATTTTGTTTTTTATGGAAGGTGACGCAGAGCTGCTTGCCAAAAGCGGAAAGCAGAAGCTTTCTGCGCCGGCTCTTTTGGTGATTCCCGAGGAAACCTATCACTTTTTCAGGCTATCGCCCCAAAGCTCCTTTGTGCGGCTGAAAATTGCCATACCAACAGATGCCATGGAAAAAATACCGCTTAAGCAGGTATTTTCTTCTCTGCAAATCATTGAGCATCCCGACGGCGGTATCGGATATATATTAAACCGCCTGCACCATATTCTGGAAGAAAACAGCGAGCAGGCAGGCTTTTATGCCTATAGCTGCCTTATGATGCTGTTATGCGAGCTTAACATGGCTTCCTCTGCACCCAAAGAAGATGCTTTTCACACGCACCCCACCCTCACACCCCTGATGGAATATATTTCTGCCAATTTGTCTGCTCCTTTGGACATTGAAAGCCTGGCACGCAGATTTCACATTTCCGCATCGGGCATCACCCATTTGTTCAAAAAGGAATACGGCATATCTTTGCACAAATACATCACACAGAAGCGGCTGATCTATGCCAGAAAGCTGATTTTAGACGGCGTTCGCCTTGCCGATATTTCCGCAGAGGTGGGCTTTTCCGACTACTCTGCCTTTTATAAGGCATACACCGCCTTTTTCGGCCACGCGCCGTCCAAGGAAACAAAAGGACTGTAGAATACTACAGTCCTCTATAGACAGGCTTGCGGCTATGATTTAAAAAAATTTTTTCAGGTTCCCCAGCGTTTCTTTTCCGCTATGATACACAAAGCACCAGTCTGCTCCGGCGAAAATCATGTCAAGATTCAGCTCTGACCAGGCTTTGATATCCGATTCTGCCATGCCGCCTGCAAGTCCGACATACTTTCCGCGTTCTTTGAGGCGTTTTACGGTATCCCGGATGACGGTCATGGTGGTTTTGCCGAACACATGTAAAAACTCGCCCAATGAGCCGGACAAATCGTTGGGGCCAAAGATAAACCCATCAATATAGGGATTATCCATAATTTGGTCTAATTCCTCAATCATGTCGATATGCTCAATCTGGACAAACCGGCATAAATCCAAGCTTTTCTTTTCCACATATTCTTTTGCATCCTCTGCCCCGTACCCAATAGCACGAAGCGGACCGAAGCCACGGGTACCCAAAGGCGGATACAGAGTGGATTTAATGAGCGCATCCACCACATCTTCCGACCGCGTCATAGGGAAAATGATGCCGTCGGGCCCCATTTCCAGTACCCGTTTTGTTTCCGTCAATTCGTTCTGCGGCAAGCGCACCACTGCCGGGATATTTGCCGAGCGCGCCGCATTCAAGTGGCACAAAACCTCTTTGCTGCTCATATAGGTGTGCTCCGTGTCTATCCACACACAATCGTAACCTAAATTTCCCATGATTTCGCAAAGGCAAGGATCTGTCAGGCTGACCAGTGTGCCCAGAATTTTTTCTTTGTTTTCAATTTTCTTTCTTAATGCGTTCATATACATCCTCACTTCTGTCTTTTTTACACCATTATATTTGCACGAAATACAAAAGTAAAGCGGAAATTGTGCAAAATATATTGTAATTTCTGCAAAAATGTGGTATGCTGGGTATTGAGGTGAGCATATGGAAACGCTTTTTGAATATTATATCGAAACCGATGCGTTTCATTTAAAATACGCCAAGGGCGAGCCTGCGGTGAAAGAACAGGAATTTCACGATTACAACGAGTTTGTTTTCTTTCTTTCGGGAAGCTCTTTTTTCATTTCCAAAAATATTCAGCAGGAGCTTGCGCCGGGTAGCCTCATTCTGATTCCAAAGGAAAATTTCCATCAGTTCTGCGTGAAAAATCCAAAGTCTTATGTCCGTCTGATTCTGGCGTTTCGGGACACCGCGGAGCTTTCTTCCCTCACCGCAGAAATTATGGACACCGTCAAGGTGATTTCTGAGCCGGACGAACGAGTAGTTTCGGAGTTTGAGCATCTCATGGAAATTGTGACAAGCGCGCTTTCCGATGATGAAAAGAAGCTATACATCCGCGCATCGCTGCATCATTTGATGATACATCTTAAAATGACGGCTTCCGATGCCGTTTGCAATCATATGCGCTTATCTCCGGTTGTCCGTCAGGCGCTGGCTATAATAGACGAAGCCTACACGGAGAATCTGTCCGTGAAAAGCATTGCAGAGGCGCTCTTCGTTTCCCCCTCTACTCTGGCGCACAAATTCAGTAAGGAGCTTCATATTTCCGTGTATCAATATCTCATAAAAAAACGCCTTTCCGCCGCCCACAACCTTATAACCCACGGCGAAACCTTATCCGCCGCATCGGCAAAAAGCGGTTTTCGTGATTATTCCTGTTTTTACAGGCTGTATAAAAAATATTATCCAAGCTAAAAGCTCACCTACCATAAGGTGCATCACAAAAGCGTCTGACTTTTGGGGCACATATCATGAATAGCAGGTGAGCTTTTTGTTTACTTTTTCTCAATGCTTTTTAACGACTCCGACAGCATTTTGAAATTGTTCCGATACGAGATTGCGTAATATTTTATCATTCTTCCGAATTTGCGGTATCTCCAGCATAGAACAAACAAGATATGGAGTGTATTCTGTGTGAGCGCACTGCCATCCCCCAAAACTTTTCTACTGTACGCACGGATTTTATTGTAAGTGTCCAGCACAAGTTCTTTTTCGCCGCGTGCTTCATAGGAATCTGCAAGCGCCAAAAGCTCCTTCATCGTGTCACGGTCTTGCTGCTCTAATGCGCTGTAGTCAAATGCTCTTATGATGTTATAATCCCATAAAGGCTTGTATGCCAGATCATGTTTTAACCAGAGCTTGAAGCATTCGCCGAATTTTCCGAGTCTTCCATACACGTCGGCAAGCTTTGCCAAAGAGCTTAATGTGTCGTGGTCTTCTTCTCCCAGGCACTGAACGCGAAGACCATACACTTTTTGATATGTCTCCAAAGCTTTGGCTTTCTTTCCTGCTTTGACATAGCATCCTGCAAGATTATGAAGCTTTTCCAGCGTGTCGGGGTGCGTTTCTCCCAAAATTTTGCAATACAACGGATATTCTTTCACTCTCAGTTCCAAAGCTTTTTTATGTTTTCTGATTTTTGTATATGTATCTGCCAAGGTGTCAAGCGACTGCAATGTATTGTGATGCTCATCCCCCAGAGTCACCAGGCGCAGACGGTATACCTTTTCAAAAAGCGGAACAGCTTTTCTGTATTTTTTGTGGTTATAGTACACCGTTGCATAATTGTGAGCCGCGGTGGAGGCAACGGAATTTTCCTCTCCCAGGTGCTTCTTGCAAAGGGTGTAAGCAAGCTTGCAAAGCTCTTGTGCCTTTTCAAAATCCAGAACCGTGTCGGATGCCATGGCGTATGTATTCAATGCGATTAAGGTTTCCGGATGCGTTTCCCCTAATATATCACAGCAATGCGTATACGCTTCTTCGGAAAGCTTAAACGCTTTTTCCGTCTGACCGATTTCTCTGCATATGTCCGCATAAACATTTAAAGAATTTAAGGTGTCCGGATGCACTTCTCCATACGCTTCTTTATAGTATTCATATGTTCTTTGTCCCCAAATATCCGCATTAAAACTATAATAGCCGGGCACTATTTCCTCACGGTACATGTCCCGAAGTTTCAATAATGCCTCGGGCAGCTTTGCATATGCCGCAGGGGCGATCAGCTGTATGCCCCGTTCTTTGTTCACTTCCACATCGATGCCCTCTAAATAGGCAAGACCTATCAGGAAGTTGTGCTCCGGATCATTATTGTTATCGCGTTTCGCGGCTAACGTCAGCGCCTCTGCCATAAGCTCTTTTAAGGTTTCAAACTCCGTTTCGGGCTTTACGCAGGGCGGAATATCATGAAACTTTTTCGAAAGCTCCTCTTGATCCGTTTCTTCCATCTCGGTGGGGAGAATCTTTTTGCCCGACGCTACCGCCGCCGGGTATTCCTTTGCCATAACAAAATTGGGTTTTCCGTCCGGTTCTTCCAAGAGATTCGGCGTAACTAAAAGCGCAAACAGCTTGCTGTTTTCCAGGATTTTTTCAATGTTTTCCTGAAAACTTTCCCCCGGCGACAGAAATTCGTCAAACCAGACGGCAATGTCTCTCCACTCGGGATGATTGTGAATCAGATTGATGAGCTTATTGGCATAGGCGCGGTCTTTCTTACGATAGCTTAAAAAGATATAGGCATCAAATGCGCTCCGCACTCTTTTTGCCACCTCATCGCTGATTAAAACCGCATCTAAAAACTTTTTCAGCTTTTCCTCGTAGGAGATTCTCGTGTGGTCCGTAGTGAAAGGGTCCAGATACTGAAGCTCCGAAAATTTTTCAGGATGAGAATACAGCGTGTCAATTCCTGATTCCATCATCAGCGGCAAAATCGGGATGTGTTTTTTGATTGCATAGCGAACATCGTGATCCATTGTCCTGTTTTTGGTGGTAAGAAGCTGATAAGTAACAGGAATAACAAAAAGGTTGCTTCGTCCAAGGTCGGCATCCAGATTTTTCTCTTCAAACTCCGCTGTCATATCAGGCGTGTAGAAGATTGCCGGATTGTGACTTTTAAAAATGTCATCGCAAACCTTTTGAAAATATTTGTCGAAATCATCCGGATGGCAGGTAAAATAAACCCTCGATTTTCCGTTGGGTGTGGAGTTTCCGCGTGTGACGTATTGTATCATATTTTCATCCATCGCTTGCTTCATCCTTTCGGGTTTGTCTGTACGCTTGTTTTTCCTACTTCTATTTTACCACAATTTATAGGATTTTCAACCCCAAATGAAAATACGCATGCAATGCTATTATATTGCCGCAGGACTAAGATGTCGCAAGTTTTTGAAAATATTCTTTGTGGGCCGGCTCATTTGAGCCGTTTTTTCTCTGTTATTCTGAAGGTTCTTGTTCTATCATCTGTCGGAGGTGCAAAAGCCTTTTATTCAAAAAGCTTTCCCATTCCTCCCGGCTGTTTGCGATAAATGGGTTCACGGTGGATTTGCCCAGCATAGGAAGCTTTTCCCTGGTGTGGTTATCGGTTAAATGGTTTCCCAGAAAAAGCTCCACCTTTTCCTTTTTTATTTTATGGATACTGTCCACAAATTTCTGGCGGTTTTCAAAAGGAAGGTTATGTTCTTTTAAGAATTCCCGTGTTAAGGTGTTGGTTCCTGCACCGCCAAACATGCCTGCACGATAGGATGTCTTGCCGTCGGTTACATCAAAGAAAAACGACATAGTTCCATCCGTATGACCGGGCGTTGCAACGCATAATATCTCGGTATTTCCCAAAGCGATTACATCTCCGTCTTCTAAAAGTACATCCGGCTCAAAGGGTTTTATGGGATATTGAAACGTTTCTCCCGTTAAAAGGGGCAAATCATCTTTTCCGATAAAGGTTTTTGCACCGGTCATTGCCGCAAGTTCACCCACCGAATCCATATGGTCATGGTGGGCATGAGAAACAACAATATATTTGATATCGGCGGGGCGAAAGCCAAGCTCCCAAATATTATTTATGATAATATATAAACTTTCCGAATACCCCGGGTCAATGATAATCAACCCGTCGCCCGTATCAATCAGATGCGTGCAAACCGCACGAATTCCGATAAAATAAAGATTACCGAAAAGTTTAGCAGGTTTTATATAATCATCCCATACAAGCTTCATTTTCATCACCGCTCCATCTCCCACAAATATGTAAGCGTTCCCACAAGCCGTTTCGCTTCGTTCTCCGATTCAATAGCAGAGCTTGCGCAGAGCTTATCATAGTATTTTTGAAAAAGGTCGTCTGTTTTCATAACGCCGATATCCTCTAAGCAGTGCGGCATATGATACTTTTTCATAAGCTGAAGAAGGGCTTCGTTCTTTTCTTTCTCGCCGTTGAAATGATTCTGCATCAGAAGCCCCACGCCCACGATTTCGCCGTGCAGGTAAGGCTTCGTTTCCCCGGGGAAGAAATATCTTGTGGCTTCATAAAACTTGTGCGCCAGAGCCGTTTGGTTGGAGCCTCTTGCGATGCCGCTGATAACGCCCGTTGCCGCCAAAGAAGTAAAGATTACCTGCTCCACATCCTCCGTGATTTCGCCTCGTTCCATGGCATCAATACATTTCCGGGTTTTCTCCGTTAAAAGCTTATGGGAATATTTCGCCATTTCATAGGCATAGTCAAGGCCAATGGGAAAATGCTTGGTTTCTTCGTTAAATCTTTGCTTGATTTCCACAAACTTGGCAAGGGCGTCGAACACGCCGGCAAGCAAAAGACGCACCGGCTGAGCGGCTAAAACTGCCGTATCAGCAACAACGGCATTTACCTCGTAGCTAAAATGAAGAGACCCTACGGTTTTTCCGTCGGGCGTGTATCGAACGGATAAGGGCGTGTATGCTGCGCAGGTGGCGCTGGAGGTGGGAACGTTAATAACGGGAAGCTCCCCGAAATATCCGCACAGCTTTGCAAAATCGCAAAGCACGCCGCCGCCCACACCTACAATGACGTTATATCCTTTTTCCTTTGCAAGTGCAGCAAGCTCCTTTGCCCGCTCTTCGTTGCAAGTTCCTCTGTGCTCTATAATTTCATATTTATTGCATTTTTCCGAAACACTTTTTTCTATTTTGGATTTGGTGATTTCAAGGGCGGTTTTCCCGCCGACAATCAGCGGCGAAGTGCCCAATCGCAACACCTCATCCCCGACTCTTTCGGTATATCCTGCACCCTGAATGTATCTACCGCATCCGATTCTGAATGACTCCTCTTTCACCGGCATAATTTTTCCTCCCAAAAATTTTTTGACATATTTTCATTATAGTGTTATAATAAGCAAAGGTCAATACGGATGATTGACTAAAACTTCAGGTTTATTGCGATTTGGAGGTGATTTCATGCAGTTCAGCGCATATCAGGATACAGACAAAGGAATCAGCGGCGTTTCCGTTGTAAGCAGTGGGCACATTTTTGCCCAAAAAGGACGAAAAATCCACCGCCCGAAAGGGAGAGCGGACTATCTGTTATTCTATATTGCGAAAGGGAAAGAGCTTTTTCATTTGGATAACAAAACCGTTGCAGACGAGGGCTCCTTTATCATATACAAGCCCTTTGAGAAGCAGGAACACATATACACAGAAGACAAAACGGGCGAATTTTATTATGTGCATTTTAACGCCCCCGAGGATTTCGATTTGTTTGGTTTTAAAAGTTCTTTTGTATACAGCATAAAGCCAAGCACCAGAGTGCGCGATACATTTGAGGAAATTATCAGCGAGCTGCAAACCAAACAGCCGGCATATGAAATCCTTTGCACATCAAAGCTTTATGAGCTTTTCGCTCTGCTCCTCCGCAAAACAGAAAAGGAATCTGCGCCCCAAAGCAGGTATTTTGATAAAATTTCTTTCGTTATTCGGAATATGAACAAAGAATTCCATATAAACTACTCGTTAGACGATTATGCAAGCATGTGCAACATGAGTAAGTTTCATTTTTTAAGGATATTTAAAGGTATCACGGGAACATCTCCCTTGGAGTACCGAAATAACATCAGGCTTGATCATGCAAAAGAACTTCTGACAGATACGAATACACCGATAAATGAGATTGCAAGGCGTTTAGGGTTTTCCTCCGCCACCTATTTCTGCGATACATTTAAAAAGAAAAACGGCGTATCACCCACGAAGTACAGAAAAACAGAAAAAGATAACCGTCCATCTATGATATAATCCCCTTAGAGTAGACACTTGAAATAACACAAAGTATTTCTAGACTATTTAAAGGGGATTTTTCTATGGGTAAAAAGAAACGATTTAATTATGAAGAAAAATTGAATGCAGTTTTATGTTATGAACAAGGTACAAAATCTTTCAAATGTATTGCTGATGAAATAGGTGCCGGAGCAAGTACT
>JAFQLU010000004.1 GCA_017396465.1 Clostridia bacterium
AACAAGAGCACATCGCGGATTGCCTGGGAATCTGTCAGCAGCATGCACATACGGTCGATACCGTAGCCGATGCCGCCCGTGGGGGGCATACCGATTTCCAAAGCATTCATGAAGTCTTCGTCTGTGGTGTTGGCTTCTTCGTCGCCTAAAGCCAGCAGAGCTTCCTGCGCTTTGAAGCGTTCTCTCTGGTCGATGGGGTCATTGAGCTCGGAGTATGCGTTTGCCATTTCCCAGCCGTTCATGAAGAACTCGAAACGTTCTACGTAGTTGGGGTCTTCCGGCTTTCTCTTTGTTAAGGGAGAAATTTCAACGGGGTGATCCATAACAAATGTGGGCTGAATCAGGTGTTCTTCTACGTATTCTTCAAAGAACAGGTTTAAGATATCGCCCTTCTTGTGATGTTCCTCAAATTCCACATGCTTTTCTTTTGTAATAGCACGCGCTTCTTCCACGGTATTGATTTCGTTAAAGTCCACGCCTGCGTACTTCTTAACAGCATCCACCATAGTGATTCTTTCAAAGGGCAGGCCTAAATCCATTTCCACGCCGTTATATACGATTCTTGTGGTGCCTAACACCTCCTGCGCCACGTGGCGGTACAGGTTTTCGGTCAGGTCCATCATGCCGTGATAATCTGTGTATGCCTGATAGAGCTCCATCAGGGTAAATTCGGGGTTGTGACGGGTATCTAAGCCTTCGTTTCTGAATACACGACCAATTTCGTATACACGTTCCAAACCGCCGACAATCAGTCTCTTTAAGTATAACTCTAAAGAAATACGAAGCTTAAAGTCTTCGTCTAAAGCATTAAAGTGGGTTTCAAAGGGACGAGCTGCCGCGCCGCCTGCGTTTGCCACCAGCATGGGAGTTTCCACTTCCAGAAAACCCTGTTCGTCTAAATATCTGCGGATGGATGCAATGATTTTAGAACGCTTTACAAATGTGTCTTTTACATCTGCGTTCATAATCAGGTCCACATAGCGCTGACGGTAACGAAGGTCGGTATTGGTCATGCCGTGGAATTTTTCCGGCAGAGGCTGTAAGGACTTAGAAAGCAGGGTGTATTCTTCCACGCGAACGGAAATCTGACCGGTCTGTGTTCTGAATACCTTACCTTTTGCACCAACAATATCGCCCACGTCCAGCTTTTTGCAGGCCATGTATTCTTCTTCGCCCAGCACGTCTTTTTTAATGAACAGCTGAATTCTGCCCTTTAAATCCTGCAAATCGCAGAACATAACCTTACCCATGCCGCGCTTGGACATCAGTCTGCCCGCAACCACAACATCGGTTTCTTCCAAAGCTTCAAAATTTTCTTCGATTTCAACGGTGTAATGAGTTCTATCGTATTTTACATGCTCAAAAGGATTTTTACCGGCTTCGCAAAGCTCTGCCAGCTTGTCTCTTCTGACCTGCAAAATTTCACTTAATTCCTGTGTCGCATTCTGTTTCTGTTCCTGTGACATCTCGATTCCTCCTAAAACAATGTATATATAGAATATTATACTACAAAATTCGTCGTTTGTAAAACATTATTTTTCGTTTCGGTAAAATTTGTGGTTTCTGCTTGGTTTTTCCAACCGTTCCGGAACGCGAGATGGGAAAGTGGTACAAAGATAGGCGGTAGAGCAAATGCTCCACCGCCCATATGTTTAGTCTATCGCGTTTTCTAACTCCACATATTCCGTTGATATAATGCCGCAGCTATCATCCGTCAGTTCAAAATAGAATCCTTTTGTACCACCGGGGAGTACTGCGCTAACATTTCCGTCTGCCGGAACGGATATTTCTACAGGCTGTGCCCATTCCGTTGCTGACGTACTGTTGCTGCTGTTGTATACAATACCTGAGGTGTTGTAGATTAACCTGATTTTACTGATGTTATTTTCCGACTGATAGCGAAAAGATGCCGTGTTATTTTCGAGCGAAACTGTGCCAACTGTGGGAAATGGTGACCCATTTTTTACCACGCTGTCTGCAAATGCAAAAATTTCCGGAATATCCTCTCCGACAGGCTGGCTGTGTATAACGCCATGCTGGAAAGAAATAACAGAATTTTTCACTGCCTTTGCCGATAAGGTGGACTGGTCGATTGCGTACATTGTTGCCGCATGACCGTTGATAAACAGCGTAGGTATTGTTACATTGGAAAGCACGTTTTTCGCATCCCACAGAAGTCTGTTTCCGCTCAAGCCTTTGTTTACGCCACCTTCGTTTAAATATCCACTGTTATAAACAGGTACTGCAAAGGCAAAGCCGGGATCTACACCAATCGCATAGCTTGATACCATACCGCCGTTGGAAATGCCCGTAATACCGATTTTGGTTTCATCCACCTCCGGTATTGCTGCCATCAGGTTTTTGGCAAGTATGGCCTTGGATACCGCATGGTACATATACTGATCTTCTAAAGGATTGTTGATATCCATATAATAGCCGTTCGGCTTGCGTATGCCCTTCGCATATTCAATTTCGGGATCTAAGGATTCGTTGGTATCTACCATATAGCAGGCAATCGCCGCATATCCTCTATCCACCCACTTTTTCACCCAGGACGGATATAATCTGCTGGCATTACCGTGAATCAGAACCACTGCCGGAACCGGATTTTCCGCACTTGCGCTTGCCGGAATACCCATGTAAGCAAACACCTGGGTTTCTTCTCCCAGATAGGGCAGACCGTTGTACAAAATAGCAGAAACATCCTCATAACCCGTATCCATTTCAGCAACAACCTCATATTCCGGTGTGTTGCTCACAGCTTTTCTCGTCAACGTATCCGTAATCAAATCTAAAGATAATCCCGCTACAATTTCCTTGGGTGTTGTGTATGGCATAACAGAAGTAAGATTCTCCCACAAAAACAATTTTGCTCTTACGGCATTCGCCGGTTTCGTCATACTGATTTCACCGTATCCCGCCCGAATTTCTTCTTCAGAAAGAGGTTTAATCTCAGATTTTATCATAACATTGCCTTTTCCGTAGGCTACAATCAAAAGTGTCATCTTTTTGCTTTGCATTACAGGGTCTAAGATATGCACGCAACCATCCAGCGTTTCAGCAGCATCAAAATCTGCCGTTGTAAAATACAGTTTCAAACCAGTTGCATACTTTGCCTCTGTGGATACAACATTCGAAACCGCACCGTCTACTACTGTAATAAAGTCAAACCGCAGATAATTGCCGGCGTTATCATCAGAAACAGTATAATATGCAATATTATTTTCTGCTACGCCGCCTGTAAGTTTTGCAAAATGTACGCCGTCTTTAGAGGACATCACTCTGTATTCCACTGTGCTGTCTCCTGTGTATTCCACCGTTGCGCAGATGTCCTCTCCGGCGGAAAATGTTCCTGTTGCCTGAGCGCTTCCCAGTATTTCCGTCTCGCTGTACTGGGGCTTACAGATTAACTCGTCTACCGTATATTCTACATCCGTTGCCTTTGCGCGGAACTCATAGATACAGTCTTCTCCATAAACGGTCGGTTTTTCTCCGGTGGAAATCTGGCAGGTATTCTTTACAGTATGGGTATTGGAATACCGGTACCATCCGTCTCCCAATTCCTCCTTTGTGGTTAGGTATATAATCTGCCAACCGGTATATCCGCCATCCGAAAGCTCTCCGTTAACCAGATATCTGTAAAACGCAGCTACATAGCAATTATCCAACGCATTCACATTCTCTGCCGGCGGTTTTGCCACGACAGAAAATTCGTAGGTTTCTCCAACAACAGAACGCGTTGGTGTGCTGATTCTGATACCGCCCATATTACTTGTGGTATTCTTGATTTTCACAGCACCATGACTACCGCCGTATCCTTCAGAAATCCAGGTCTTTTCCGCATAGTAAATAGCATCCCCCGAATCCGATTCTGTTTCAAAATCCATATACAGAAAATCGGACGCTGCAAAAACAGGTTTGCTTGCGGCAACTACCTGCCGTGGCTCTGTGGATACAATATTCGAGGCCACGCCATCTTTTACTGTGAAAAAGTCAAATCGTAGATAGTGTCCCACATCATAACTCAAGAGCGTATAGTTTGCCATGCCTCCCTCTGCTTCACCGTCTGCAATTTTTGCAAAATGGACGCCGTCTTCGGAGGACATAACTCTGTATTCCACATCACTGCCGATTGGATTTTCTACTGTTGCGCAAAGACGTTTGTCTTCCACAAACTCTCCCGTCACCTGTGCGCTTCCCAGCATTGCCGTATTGCTATGCTGCGGCTTACATATCAGTTCATCTATGGTATATTCTATATCTGTCGCTTTTGCGCGGAATTCATAAATACAATCTTCCCCATAAACTTCCGGAGTTGCGCCGGAGACTGTGCAGGTTTTCGCTACAGTATGTGTGTTGGAATACCGATACCAGCCATCTCCCAAAGCTTCCTTCGTGGTCAGGTATATCAACTGCCAACCGTGATAACCGTTATCCGAAACTGCTCCGTTCTCCAAATATCGGTATAGCGGTACTATATAGCAGTTATCCAGTGCCGCCGGATTATCTGCCGGCGGTTTTGCCACAACAGAAAATTCATAGGTTTCACCTACAACAGAGCGCGTCGGCGTGTTGATTCTGATACCGCCCATTTTGTCTGTTGTGTTTTTCAAATGCACGGCACCGCGGCTACCGCCAAAACCTTCGGACACCCATGTTTTTTTTGCGCTGTATATAACATCGCCTGATTCAGACTCTGTTTCAAAATCCACATACAGAAAATCGGAAACAGCAAACGGCTCTTTCTTTGTTTCCTTCACTGTAATATTATCGAAGGAAATGTCCATATAAAAGCTTTCATAATATGCTGTTGTGCCTTCTTCTGCTGTTACACTTTCTACATAGGAATCCATGTAATTCGCCGTATTGGCCAGCTTATCATCCACCGCGCCAAAGCGGAACAATATCTGTGCTTTATAATCCGGTATTTTTTCCGGATCCAGATAAGAACCCCACAGCATAGCAGACTGTACCGAGAAGGGAACGGTTATCTTATGCCATCCCGGCTCCACCGAACCGTCTTCTGCCGTCCAGCCGGCAGCCGTTGCAGATAACGCTATATCGCTTGCCGCATATGTGCTATTCTTCTCTGTAGACAGCGCGCTGTCAGAATAAACTACCAAATCGCTATTATCCGTATTGGTATAAAAGGTCACAAAACGTACTGCAGGAGCTTTAATTGCCTCCGCATTGTTGAACTTCACCCACATACTCAGCTCATACTCCACATTTGGCTGAAAATGCAATCCCTGCAATCCATACATCGGCGTATATGTTGCGTTACTTGATCGAAACATGCTCCTAATCGCACCGGCAGACCCATTTGCACCAGGAGTTTCCTGTGTTTTATTTTTCAACGTAACAGCAGTATCTGCCATATCTGCCTCGCTTTCAAACGCATTAAAGAACAAAGATGCATTTGTTTCGCTGGCGAACGCCGTCATGCAAGACAGAATCATGCATAACACCATAAACACTGATATACATTTTTTCATATTTATCCTCTCCTTTTTTGTAATTTTATTATCCCCATATTTTTATTATATCTTATTTTTTCTTTTTGTACATTGCATTATTTGCTTTCATACATTGCAAAAAGTGTACTCTTTTAAACATAAAAACGCGGCAGATACAATCTGCCGCATTTTTTTATATCGTCTTATTCTATATGATACAACCGGATAACCGTTGCAATGGCTTGTTCTGCCGTGTAGGTATCGTGCGGTGCAAATTTATTTTCTCCGACACCGTTCATAACGCCCAAATTACTGATTATCTGCACAGCATCCGCTGCCCAATCAGAGACTGCATCCATGTCATCATACGCAAAATACCTTTCTGTCACAGCCGTATCCGGCATGAACTGATTCACAACACGCACAAGAATCGTTGCCGCTTCTTCTCTGGTAAGATGGTCTCCGGGGGCAAACATCTTTTCCCCTTTACCCTTAATAATTTCGCTATGGTACAAGGCTGTAATTTTTTCATTATCTGCATCTACAAAAGGCGTCTTGCGAACTTCCACCGGAATTGCTTCCGAATCATTTTTCGTAAGCATATTATAAATGATTTCGCAAAACATCTCGCGAGTTACCGCCTCCCGATAGGAAATACCCTTCAAACCTTCTAAAAATCCCATATCCTTTGCCTCTGCGATGTAGTCACAAGACCAATCACTACAATTGTTTGCAATGAGAGTATAAGCTTTTTCCACAACACTTTTCAGTTCTTTTTCATCAGATGTTCTGAATGTGATTCCACCTTTTTTATCTGCAACCATCCCTGTTGATATTGTGTAGCTATACGCGGAATTGTCCTTATCGAAAAACCGAATTTCATAAAGCCAACCGCCACTGTTTCCTTCCTTTTCATACGGGCGAAAAGTTCTCGTATTAATAGCCTTATATATGTCATCTATCACTTTTTCATAAGACGTCATATACCCGATGCCATCCACGCCTTTTCTTATCACAATATGGTCAATTTCTTTTCTCGAAAGACCTGTAAGCTCTTCAAAAGTATAAACACGCGCAGGCTCCTCATCATCTGATATTTCTTCTTTTTCCGTTACAGATGTTTCCGGCTTCTGTTCCGATTTGTCCTCTGTTGGCTTTTCTTCGGGTTTTGTTGACAATTCACCGTCTCGATCTATATATGTGTGGGAATCTTCTTTTTCCTGTTCACTTTCGGTTTTTCTGTCTGCCGCAAATAATTCTGCCTCTTTTTCACAGATTGTCAGGAACGCATCCATTGTGTATGCCTTTCCGAGTTCTATCTTGCAATCTTCGTTTTCCGATAAATTAAACTGTGTATCTTCTGTGAAATGGTAGGGTATAATGTATTCTGTATCGTCACACTTCAACCGATACGCAAATACATGCACCCGTTCAATTACCCATACATTTGTAATGCATGCCGGTTCCGATAGATTGTTTTTTTCTATGTACTCCTGCAATACATCACCGTAAGGCGTTTTCATTCCTTTGAGCGGTGCAAAATTGGTGATAGCCATCACATATTCCCCTTTGTCAAAATGAGCATAAGAAATATCCGAGGTTCCCTCGATTGGCAGCGCTACGTAAAGCCATACCGCTTCGTCTTGTTTTCTCATAGGAATGGGACTTGTGTGCTCTACAATAAAAATATGCTCCTTGTCAATCTGTTCTTCTTCATATTCCGATTGTTCAATCGCTTCAGATATGAGCTCTGCATACTGCTCCTGTGCCGCCTTTAACCCTTTTGGCATATACTCTGCATCAGCAAACACATACAATGGAATGCTCACCATCAAAAAAGCCAGCAGAATAGAAATTGTTCTTTTCATAAAATCATCCTTTCCGTTTTTAAACTGTAAAATAAAAAAGTGTTCGTTGAACACGTCAACCCCCTGCCCCCAATCTTGGGGGATTAAGGTTCACTTTATTTGTTCACCGGAAATTGCTCGCAATTTCCTATAGAATAAAAAAATGCACCACTCATATTACAGAGTGATGCACCAAAAACGCACATAACTCCGAGATGATAGGCTGCTAGACACTAATCAATATACTTCTCTACAAAGCATTTCACGAAGTTGTACGCTTTTATCATAGCATACGCTTTGCAGAGAAATATATACCTTCCCCAGTATATTGATTTTATAGTATCTAGCATAATGATTATACCATATCATGTCAAGAATATCAATAGGAAGGAAGGAATAATTTTAAGCAAAACGCAGCAGATAGAGTCTGCCGCGTTTTCATGTCATTTTATCAAGTTTACGCAAAAGAAACCGTTTGGCTTTCGCCTTTTTTCAAAAATATTTTCTTGAATCCGCACAGGTTCTTGTGGGGAATATACTCAAACTTCAAAACAGAATACGCCGTGTCGAAATTGCCTGCGTTTGTGACCTCCACGGTGTTTTCGTCTATCCAGGTTTCCTTTATATCAGAGTAGGTCAAACCATAACCGAACTCATAAACCGGTGTGCCCTGATAGAATTTATAGGTGCGGTTTTCCATGGAATAATCCACAAATTCCGGTAAATCGTCCACGCTTTCGTAGAAGGTAACGGGAAGACGGCCGCTGGGAGAAACTTCACCAAAAATAACATCCGCCAAAGCCAGACCGCCCATAGCGCCGGGATAGAAACACTGAATGATGGCGTCGCAGGTTTCCTTATGACGGGAAAGGTTAATACAGCTGCCGCTGACATTGACAAACACAATAGGTTTTCCTAAAGCCAAAATTTTTTCAAACAGGCTTTTCTGGGACGGCGGAAGCTCTAAATCCAGTTTATCCCCGGCTGCAAGCTGGTTATAAGAGTCACCCTGCTCACCTTCGAAGGAGGGATCAATACCCATGCACATCACAATAACATCGGAATGCTTCGCCGCAATGATGGCTTCCCTGTCTGTGGTACAGATTCGATGAACGCCGGGAGTAACATCGCTTATGTGACAACCCTTGGCGTAGGTTACATCACCGTATTCCTGCAAACCGCGAAGAAGTGTGTAGTACGTTGAAGGCATACCGTTATAGTTACCTAAAAGCACCTCTTTGGAGTCGGCATTGGGACCAATCACCGCAATTTTCGTATTTTTCGCCAAAGGCAAAATGCCGTTGTTCTTTAGTAAAACCATGCTTTCCTGCGCCATCTTGCGATTGATTCCCTTGTGCTTGTCGCACTCGATTACGCTAAAGGGTATGTTATCATATTCGCAGTCATCGTCAAACATACCCAGACGGAACCGCGCCGTAAACAACTTCACTACCGCCTCGGTAATGGTTTCCTCGGAAATTAGTTCCAAGGCAACGGCAGCTTTCAGCCATTTATACGCCGCACCGCAGTTCAGCTCACAGCCGTTATTTACGGCAAGCGCCGCACTTTCTGCTTCGTTGTTGGTTACCTTATGATTTTTGTTGATATCGCAGATAGCACCACAGTCGGAAACTACATATCCGTCGAAGCCGAACTCGCCTCTTAAAATATCCTGAAGCAGGGTTTTGCTTCCGCAGCAAGGCTCGCCGTTCACACGATTATAGGCGCCCATCACCGCAGAGGGGTCTGCATGCTCGATACAATATTTGAATGCCCAAAGATAGGTTTCATATAAATCCTTTTTGCCCACCAGCGCATCAAAGCCGTGTCGCTCGCCCTCAGGACCGCTATGCACCGCATAATGCTTGATGGTGGCATCTAATTTTCTGTATTTTCCGTTGCCCTGAAGACCTTTGATAAACGCCGTTCCCATCACGCCGGTAAGATACGGATCCTCGCCGTAGGTCTCGTGTCCCCGTCCCCATCTGGGATCACGGAAGATATTGATGTTAGGCGACCAGTAGGTCAGACCCTGATAGATACCGGTAGAACCGAACTGCTTATATTCATTATACTGTGCTCTTGCCTCGTCGGAAATCGCGGTTGCCACCTCATACATTCGCTCCTCGTCAAAGCTTGCGGCCATGGCAATCGCCTGGGGGAACACCGTCGCGGTGCCGGCACGTGCCACACCGTGCAAGGCCTCATTCCACCAGTTATATTCCGGAACGCCTAACCGCTCAATGGCAGGCGCTTCGTGGCGCATCTGGCTGATTTTTTCCGCCAGTGTCATTTTAGATACGAATTCTTCCGCTCTTTTTCTGAAATTCAAATGAATCACCTCTTTTTTAATTTACCACATAACTCCCGACACTTCTCGCTAAAAACCGCATAATATATGGACAAAATTTGTCATTTTCCATTCCAAAAGAATCCGCAAAAATCGTCTCAAAACTATTGACTTTTGAAAGGTTTTCCTATACAATAAAACCATACCAATATTGGAAAACAAAGGAGAGGAAAATGATGTATAATTTCAGTAACATGAGCACCATTTATGTTTCCCCTTCCAAGGGAAACGATATCCACATGGGCTTTCTGCCCGAGGATGACGGCTACGGTAACGGCCCCATGAAAACCATCAGCTATGCGCTGTACCAGATTTCCAACATGCGCCGTGTGGGTGCGATGCAGCCCATCACCTTAAAGCTTTTGGACGATGAAATCTTTTTAGATAAAACCATTGTAATCAACGAAGAGGTTTGCGATGTTACCATCGAGCCCAACGACATGGCAAAACGCACCATGATCACCGGCAGCCGCCGTATTACCGGTTTTTACGAATCCGAGTACAACGGCGTGAAATGCTTCGCCGCTGATATCCCCGAGGTAAAATCAGGCGAATGGTCTTTTGCCGACCTTTATGTGGACGGTGAGCGCGTAAACCTTCCCAGATACCCTGAAACCGGCCATATGGTGCCCAAGGACGTGGAAGTGAAAACCAGAATCCTGCATGATGGCTCCAAGTGGTTTATCGCAAACGACGGCGATTTAGACGAAATCAAAAACGTGGAGGATTGCTACATCAGCTTCACCCATTTCTGGGTTGATGAGCACACACCCGTAGAAAGCTTCGACAGAGAAACCAACAAGGTAGTTATGAAATACCGTTCCGGTTATCATATCTACAGTCTGTCTCCCGAAGATTCCTCCACCATGGAATATTACTTAGAAAATGTTCCTGAAAAATTCTCCAAACCCAACACATGGTATCTGGACAAAAAAGCAGGTACGCTTTACTATATTCCCAAGGACGATTCCCAGACTGTGGATAACATCGTGGTGTACGCACCCGTGATTTCCATGCTCTTTGATGTGTCCGGTGATGCGAAAAACGGTAAAAAGGTTAACGGCATCCGTTTCCGCAACATTGATTTCCGCTACACCAGCGGCGATTACTACAGCGACCAGGTGTTAGACACCGCAACCATGCACACGGAAAATGTAGAACCCAAGGCAACCGACGGTCAGTCTGCAAACTGCGCACCCGGTACCATCCGTTTCCGTGGCGCACACGCTTGCTTTATGGAAAACTGTACCCTGAAAAACTTTGGTCACTACGGTATTTCCATTGAACACGGCTCTGATAATATCCACATTTTAGGAAACGTTTTATATGACGGCGGTGCCGGCGGTATTAAAATCAACGGCTCCGATGCAGCAGGCGAGCTTTACGACCGCACCTGGGGCAATGTGATTGCTGACAACGAAATTTCCTTCTGCGGCAGAAAATATTTTGCCGGCTGTGGCGTACTGCTGATGCATTCTTATGAAAACACCGTGGCGCACAACGATATTCATGACCTATTCTACAGCGGTATTTCCGTTGGCTGGGTTTGGGGCTATACTCCCTCCGTTTGCCGTGACAACATTATTGAAAAGAACCATATCTATAACTTAGGCGGAGGCCTCTTGTCCGATATGGGTGGTATTTACCTGTTAGGACTTCAGCCCGGCACCATCGTTCGCGGCAACTTAATCCACGATGTCATTGCCCGTCATTACGGCGGTTGGGGTATCTACACCGACGAAGGCTCCAGCTACATCACCGTGGAAGACAACATCTGCTACAACTTCTCCAGCAACGGTTATCATCAGCATTTCGGCAGCATGAACACCGTTCGTAACAATATCTTCGCATTCTCCACAGACGGTATCTTAAGAGTCAGCCGTGCGGAAATGCACACCAGTATTCTCTTCGAGAAAAACATTGTGGTGTCCAACGGTTCTCCCATGTACGCAATGTCCTATAACGGTTTCTTCAACCAGACCATCGCATCCGGCAGAAACCTGTATTTTGACTACGCAAGAGAAACCCTGATGCTGGATCAGGAAGGCATCCAAAACGATTTTGAAACCTTCACTAAACGGGAAAATATGGATTTAGACAGTATCGTTTCCGATCCGCTCTTTAAGGATCCCAAAAACGGCGACTTCACCTTAGATCCCAACTCCCCGGCATTCTCTTTGGGATTCGTTCCCATCGACTTATCCGATGCAGGCGTAAGAAAATAAAAATACATAAAACATGTATGGTCGGCGCACATGCGCCGACCATTTTTCTCAAATCCGTTGCATTTTTTGAAAAACTGTGATATACTGTAACCAAAATCAACATGCATCCTTCTCTTCCGATGAGATGCATAAAATACATAAGGGGAGACTTAAATGAAAAACAAATTCTTATCGGTTTGCATAGCCATCTTGCTATGCGCCCTCTCTTTCGGTACAATCTCCGCATTTGCGGCAACTTATGGAAATTTTGCATATGACATCACAGACGGAGAAGTAACAATAACCGATTACATAGTATCTGCATATGCATATAAAGTGGACATCCCGAGCACAATCGCAGGGTACCCAGTAACCGGCATAGGTAATTTTGCGTTTTCTTATTGCAACACAACAAGCATTACGATTCCCGATAGTGTAACAAGCATTGGTGATTCTGCGTTTTGTTATTGTGACAGCTTGACAAGCGTTACCATCGGCAGCGGCGTAACAAGCATCGGTAAGAATGCGTTTTATTATTGCGAAAGCTTAACAAGCGTTACCATCGGCAACGGCGTAACAAGCATAGGTAATTCTGCGTTTTATAATTGCCGCAGCTTGACAAGCATTACAATTCCCGATAGCGTAACAAGCATTGGTGAGAAGGCGTTTTATGATTGCAGCCGCTTAACGAGCGTTACCATCGGCAACGGCGTAACAAGCATTGGCGAGGATGCGTTTTATAAATGTAGCAACTTAACAAGCGTTACCATCGGCAATGGCGTAACCAGTATAGGTAGTTATGCATTTTACGGTTGCAGCAGCTTGACAAGCATTACAATTCCCGATAGCGTAACAAGCATTGGTGATGATGCGTTTTCCAGTTGCGACAACTTAACAAGCGTTACCATCGGCAACGGCGTAACAAGCATAGGTAATTCTGCGTTTTATAATTGCCGCAGCTTGACAAGCATTACAATTCCCGATAGCGTAACAAGCATTGGTGAGAAGGCGTTTTATGATTGCAGCAACCTAACACAAGTAAACATCAGTGACATAGCAGCATGGTGCAATATTGATTTTTACGATTATTATGCCAACCCTTTGTATTATGCAGAAAATCTATACATGAATGGTGAACTGCTTACAGATGCAGCAATTCCAAATCATGTAACCGAAATAAAAGATTATGCGTTTTATGATTGCGAAAGCCTAAAAAGCATTACAATTCCCGATAGCGTAACAAGCATTGGTGAATGGGCGTTTTATTCTTGCAACAGTTTAAAAACTATTTCTTATAATGGCACACAAGAAGACTGGGACAGCATTTCCATAGGTGATTATAATACTCCCCTTCTTTCTGCAACAAAGCATTTCGTTGGACATATGAATAAAATAGCCCTGCAGGGAACCGCCTCTGTGATGCCCGGCGATACAGTTACGCAGAAAGCCGTTTTTGCAACGGAAACCAATGCATCGTATCTGATTACAACCATCCGCTATCCCGATTGGCTGATACTGAAAAGCGTGGAAGGCGTGGATTTTGCAGAAGTATCCAAGGACCGCGAAACCCAAAAAGACGGATACAAAGAACTGCAGATTACCTGTATTTATGACTACAACAGCAACGCAATTCCTACATACAAAGATATCATTCCTTTTGAGCTGAAGTTTAGTGTTTCCACCGATGCTCCCA
>JAFQLU010000058.1 GCA_017396465.1 Clostridia bacterium
AGAATGGCTGACAGTCTTTATCGCGGATGCGAAATCCAAGGGACTGTACGTCAGACCATTTCATCTCTTATTATAAAAAAATAAGTGCAAGTAATCAACTACATCAATAGTTAATTGACTTACACTTTTATTGTACCAGGGACTGTAAAAAAACGAATGTTTTTTTACAGTCCCTTTTCATAATTTCATTTTCATAATCCGCATCGCGTTTAAAATAGCAAGGATTGCCACGCCCACATCGGCGAACACCGCCGCCCACATATTAGCAAAGCCGAGGGCACTTAAAATCAGCACCAGCACCTTAACGCCGATTGCCAGAACGATATTCTGCCGCACAATGGAAACCGTTTTTTTCGCAAGGCGGACAGCAAGGGGTATTTTAAATAAATTGTCGTCGGTCAGCACCACGTCTGCGGCTTCAATCGCCGCATCGGAGCCTAATGCGCCCATTGCTATCGCTACATCCGCCATGGCAAGGACCGGGGCATCGTTGATGCCGTCACCTGCGAAGATAACCTTTCCGTCTGTTTCCGACAGAACCGTTTCAAAGCGGGAAACCTTATCCTGGGGAAGAAGCGCGGCATAAAATTCCGAAACGCCAACAGCCTCCGCCACCGCCTTTGCAGGCTCTTCCTTATCTCCCGTCAGCATAACCGTGCGGCTGATGCCAACCTCTTTCAGCCTTAAAATCATCTCTTTTGCGTTATCCTTTACAGAGTCCGCCACAGTGACGGTTCCGCAAAATACGCCGTTTTTCGCAATATATAAAAGGGTTCCTGCCGATTCTGCCGATAAAACCTCTATTCCGTTCTCGTTCATCAGCGCTTTGTTGCCAGCTAAAACGCATGCGCCGTCAACCTGCGCCGAAACGCCTTTTCCTGCCAGTTCCTGCACCTGTTCTGCCGGAAGCAATTCGCCCCGATACGCCAGACAAACGGCTTTTGCCACCGGATGGTCGGAATACTGCTCTGCCGATGCGCAAAGCTTTAAAAGCTCTTCTTCTGTGATACCGTGAGGTTTCATTTCCGTCACGGAAAACTGCCCCGTAGTCAGTGTTCCTGTTTTGTCAAAGGCAATAGCACGGCACTTGGAAAGTGCGTCCAAAAAGTTGGTGCCCTTAATCAGAATACCCATAGACGAGGCTCTTCCCAATCCCCCGAAAAAGGACAACGGCACCGAAATCACCAGCGCACAGGGGCAGGATACAACCAAAAAGGCAAGAGCGCGCCGGAGCCACTCGGTGAAGTTTCCCAAAAAAAGTGTGGGCAAAACGGCAAGCGCCACCGCGGCACATACCACAATAGGCGTATACACCAGCGCAAACCGATGAATGAAGCTTTCGTATCTGGTTTTCCGTTCGGAGGTGTGCTCTACCAGTTCCAAAATTTTAGACACGGCAGAATTCTGAAACGTGCTCTCTGCCACCGCTTTCAGCACGCCATTTATATTTACACATCCGCCGGTAAGCCGACTCCCTTCCGTAACAGAAACCGGAACAGATTCGCCCGTTATCGCCTTGGTATCCACATCGGAGCTGCCTTCCGTCACTCTGCAATCCACAGGGATTCGTTCTCCCGGTTTCACCAGCAGGATATCTCCCACCTGCACCTCCGAGGGGTCTTTTTCGACGAATTCATCCCCCTCTAAAACGCATGCACGTTCCGGGCAGATGTCCATTAAATCCTTGATGGACTTGCGGCTTTTGGAAACCGCCACACTCTGAAACAGCTCGCCCACCTGATAAAACAGCATGACTGCCGCTCCTTCCGTCCATTCCCCGATGCCAAAAGCACCCAAAGATGCCACGGTCATCAGAAAATGCTCATCCATGAAGCTTTTACCCATGATGTTTTTCACCGCACGAAGCACCACTCCGCTGCCGCAAATAACAAAGGATGCCAAGCAAAGCGCAAAGGATATGTACGGATTCGGGATGAAAAAGGAGGGCAGAAATAACGCCGCCGACAGAATGATTTTATGCAAAAGCTTTTTCTGCTTTTTCGTCATGATATCACCTTTGCCTTATTTCACGCCGACTATGGAGCAATCCGGCTCAATCTTTTTGATAATTTTGTTTGCTTCTTTTAAAATGGCAGAAAGCTTATTTTCGTCTGCCTCCAGCACCATTTTCTGCTGAAGAAAACTGATAACTACGGAGTCCACACCGTCTAATTTTGCGATGGCTTCCTGCATTTTTGCCGCGCAATGCGCACACTCTAATTCTTCTAATTCGTATGTTTTTTTCATATTGGTTTCCTCCTGTTTTAGCCTGATAAAAAGGGTTCAGATTGCCGTTTTGCAGCGAGTGGTGCCGCCGTACAGAAAGGTACTGCCCCGAGCAAAAATCGGTGAGATGAATCGTTTTTGAAGGCTCATTCCTCAATATGCTCCATACCCATACCAATGATTGTTCTCACATGGTCATCCGCCAGGGAATAGAACACGGTTTTTCCGTCTCTGCGGTATTTCACCAATCCTGCCTGCTTTAATACTCTCAACTGATGAGAAATGGCAGACATGGTCATATTTAAAATCTGCGCAATGTCACACACGCACATTTCCTGCTCAAACAGCACATACAAAATCTTGATTCTTGTGGTATCGCCAAACACCTTATAAAGCTCTGCCAGATCATATAAAAGCTCCTCTTCCGGCATCTGCTCCTGCACTGCTTTTACAATATCCTCATGCACATGCATATACTCACAGCTTTCAATTTCCTTTGTCATAACCTCACCTCCAACGATTGAATAATTGTTCAATCGTTATTATACGCTCTTTTTTTCGTCATGTCAACCCTTTTTTGTTGCTTTTTCCAAAAAGAGGTGATATACTAAAGGCAAGTTATCTGAAAGGAGCAAAACTATGTTACCCAATTTATGTAATGACACATTCTGGAACCAAGTAAAAACCGATGAAGCGTATGCGTTTCTTCGGGATGCGCTTACAAAGCTTTATGATGAAAACTGTCTGTGTGACATCCCCCATTTAACCTATTCCGACTACTGCATCTTTTTTGAAAGCGGAAGCAGAAAAGAGTATGAGCGGGCATATTTTCTGCGCCGCAGACGGCTGGCAGTTTTAGCGATTTTATGCAAGATATATCCGGAAAACGAAGACTATTTCCATAACCTTGAAAACACCATCTGGGCAATCCTGGATGAATATACATGGGCGCTTCCTGCTCATTTTCCTACAAAAAACGATTACATCCCGGAGCGGCTGGACTTATTTGCTTCAGAGACAGGCTACACCTTAAGCGAAATCAAGCATATGTTTGAAGACAGGCTGTCTTCCCTTATGAAAACCCGGCTTACCATGGAGCTGGACAAGCGAATCATCCGCTCATTCCTTGCCTCCGAATGCAGCTGGGAGTACTGTGACAACAACTGGGCGGCGGTTTGTGCCGGATCTATCGGCATCACATTTATGTATGAAAATCCCGCGGCGTTCGCTTCTGTGAAATATAGAATTGACCGCGCGATGGAAAACTTTTTGTCCGGCTATTACGCAGACGGCGTTTGCCGTGAGGGGTTAGCTTATTGGGACTACGGCTTCGGGTATTTCTGCTATTACGCCGAGCACCTGAAGCACTTTACAAAAGGTGAAGAGGATTTGTTTAAAGATGCCCATGTGAAAACCATTGCCGCATTCCAGCAGGAAATGTTTCTGGCAGGTAATGTTTCTGTAAGCTTTGCAGACGGAAGCGACAGAGCAAGCTTTAACCTGGGATTAACCCACTTCCTAAAATCGCAATACGGCGATCATATTTCTGTTCCGCCCATGGAGTATCACTCCATTATGGACTCCTGCGGAAGATGGGGCAGATTATCCTTTTCCCTTTTATATTACCGACCGGAATATACTTCGGATATCCGTGTTGGTTCCCGTCTGTTTGAGGATTCTGCCTGGTATATCCACAGAGAAACAACATACAGCTTTGCGGCAAAGGGCGGCGATAATGCAGAGCCACACAATCACAATGATCTGGGCAGCTTTATCCTTACAAACAAAGACGGTCAGCTTCTGTGCGACTTAGGGTGCGGCGAATACACACGGCAATATTTCGAGCCGGACACCCGCTATACCATTCTCTGCAATTCCTCTTTGGGACACAGCGTTCCCATCGTAGGCGAAAAGGCTCAAAAAGAGGGAGAGGAATATGCGGCTTCTCTCACCAAAAAGGAAAACGGCATTGATATTGACCTGACCCATGCATACGACACAGATGCTATCAGCATCAGCCGAAGCTTTACCTTTTCACCAAATGCGGTTACCCTTTGCGATACCTTCTCTTTTGAAGCTCCCACGCAGGTGACAGAGCGGTTTGTTTCTAAAATTGAACCGGAAATTGTAGGTAGCTCCGTAAAAATCGGTGTCCTCACCATAACAGCAAAGGATAAAACGCCAACTGTTTCCATAGAAATGCATTCTGTCCACGGCGGAAGAAAATCCATTCCCGTGTATTTGATAGATTTTGATTTGGGATGCGAAAAGGAAACACAGTTTGAACTCATTTGTTCTATGACATAAAACATAAAGAGCGGTGCGACTGAATTTGTCGCACCGCTTTTTTATCCTTTTGCGTTTCTGTATTCCAAAGGTCTTACATGCAGATTTTCATAGAAAACCTTGGAGAAATAATGAATGCTTTTAAAACCCGTTGCAAAGGCAATCTGCGTGATGCTCATATCAGAAAACTTGAGCAGCTCCTTCGCTTTTTCCAGACGGGCATCCCGGATAAATACCATCGGTGTACAGCCTGTCTGTTTTTTGAATTTCCGCAGAAAATAGTTTTTTTCAAATCCGGCAATCTCTGCAAGATTTTCCAAAGAAAAATCTTCGCTGATGTGCTCCTGGATATGCGTTATCGCCTTTTCTATTTCCGGCGAAACGGTTTTGCTTTTTTGCGTGTGATTGCTTTTCAGCCCCTCATGGCACCGTTGCAAATAAGTCAGAAGCAGCTGAAATCTAAAGCCAATCACCTCAGAAGATAATGGCAGCTTCTGAAAAGATTCCTTGCGGATTGCGCGTAGTGTGGATTTCACAGGCTCGTCTTTCACGTTCAGGCAACAAGGGAAATTTCGGATAGCGCATGCCGTATCCGCATCCATCAGACGGAATTTGATTTCAAGCGTTTGAAGCGGTTCCGGTCCGTCGTTAAAAAAAGTGTGATTCGTCATCGGCGGAACCAGATAGATATTCCCCGGAATCAAAGAATGTGTTTCTTCCCCGATCGTGATGCTTCCTGTTCCGCTTTCCACATACAGAAAATGAAAAAATGTATGCTTGTGCCCGGGAATCCCTGATTTGCTCAGGTACGAGCAGGATTCTATCCATATAAGATCAAATTTGCTGAAATCCCTAGCGCTTTCTCCGATTTAAATTCTTTTTTCCAGCAGAAGTTCTGCCATATCCATAGATTTTGCGGCGTCCTCAATGGTGCAAAGGGGAGTTTTGTTGTTCAGCACGCAATCAATGAAATCCACGTTTTCTGCTTTGTATCCGTAATAATGAGAATATTTGTCGCTTCCCGCAAGTTCTGCAGCATCCAGGGTTTCTACATTGGATTCTCTCACACCTGCAGAAGCCGCCGAGTACATGGAGCCGCCACCGTTATAATGAATCTGCGCTTCACATTTTAAGTCTCCGAAGCCCAAATTTATATAAGCACTCGCACCGGGACCGTGGATTTCCAGGTCATGGAACCGAGCGGCACTGCGATAGTTTGCACGAAGTGTTCCGGTGATACCGTTTTCAAACCGAATGATGCTGCTCCATGCATTGTCTACAGGAGAATCAAACTGCTGAATCACCGTTGCGGCATCCTTCGGCTCGGAACCTGCCGCGTAGCGAAGCAGATCCAGTGCGTGAATAATATCGCAGTTATATGCACTTGCATAATGCCAGCCTTTATGGATGTCAGAGAATTTCATAAAACGGCTGTCAATTTGTGTAATTTCGGTTGCAGCCTTTACCCGTTTCAGCACTTCCTGCACCAACGGCATGTGGCGTCTGTTCATTGCAACTGCGGCAATTTTGCCCATTTCCTTTGCAGTCCGCTCAAGGGAATGCGCCTGATAGGCGTTGATGCCGGCAGGCTTTTCCATTAAAACATGAAGACCTGCTTTCAGGCATGTGTCTGCCACCCAATAGGTGCGATCGGGATTTACCAAAACAACCACGCCGTCCATTTCTTCTTTTTCTATCATTTCGTGATGAAGCGCATAGGTTTTGGGGATGCCGAATTTGTCTGCAAGTGCTTTTGCTTTTTCTTCGTACAGGTCACAAACTGCAACAATTTCGCAGTTTTCCACCTCTGCAATACTGGGCACATGGATGTTGGTTGCCATGCCACCTGCACCGATAACGCCTAATCTCATTTTTTTTGCCATAATACTCGTCTCCTTTATGATTCGATTTCTTCACTTGATTTTCCTGCCTGAAAAAATCTTTTTTACTTTAAATATATTTTTTTGCCGGTCTGTGCTGATTCATAAATGGCACAGATAATATCTACCGCTTTTTTTCCTTCTTTTCCGCTTATCCATGGAGAAACGCCTTTTTTTACGCAGGATATGAAATCACGGAGCTGTTCTGCGTGGAGTGAACTGTCGATACCACCGGGGTGAGCTTCGGCATTAGATGTTCTTTTCCCCGGGAAGCGATGATGCTCCTCTCCCTCTACGTCACATACGGCGATGGTATCTTCGCACAGTTTAAGGCTCCCTTTGGAACCGCAAATTTCTATGTTTCGTTTGTATCCGGGGGCTACCGATGTAGTTGCAACAACCGAGCCGATTGCTCCGTTTTCGTATTCTAATACAGCTGTCAGCGTGTCCTCGGTTTCTATATTGTGAACCAATGTTTTCGCATATGCAAAAACAGACACAACCTCTCCCATCAGATACTGAAGGATGTCCACACCGTGAATCCCCTGGTTCATCAGCGCACCACCGCCGTCCATCTCCCATGTGCCGCGCCAGGAGCTGTTCTGATAGTACTCCGGGCTGCGCCGGTATTCCATAATGGCATTTCCCAAGGTTATGGTTCCTAATTTTCCATCGTCTATCATTCGCTTTACTTCTTTTACGGCAGGACTGTAACGAAGCTGGGAAATCACAGTCACATTAACACCGTTTTCTTCCGCGGCACAAATGATGTTTTCTGCCTGCTTGGAGGTAAGCGCCATGGGTTTTTCCAGAACAATGTGTTTTTTGTGACGGATGCACTCCATTGCCGCATCAAAATGCAAACCGCTGGGAAGACAAATACAGATGGCATCAGCATCGGAAAGAAGCATTTCCTCCGAACTCTCAAAGGCACGTACACCATGTGCTTTGCAAAAGGCATCCTTTGAAGGTGTGTGCACATCAAAGGCGCCTGCTATGACGGCACCGGGGATGTTTTTTATAGCATCGGCATGAATGCCGGAAATGAAGCCACAGCCTAAAATGCCAAACTTAAAGTCGCCCATGTCATTCCTCCTTCCTTTGCGTCAATCGGCAGTAGTGCTCTGAAATTTCGAAAATACCACCGTCGGTTTTATAAAATGCTTCATCCATGTAGAACACACTGTTTTTGCACTGTGTAAACGACATATGACTCATCGGATGATAGCTTTGCATGGTTTTCCAATTCATATAATTCTGCGCGCCGTTGGATTCTAACACGCCCACAAGCATATGGGGAATTCTTTTCAGGCGAGATGCCACGCATTGATTCCACGAAACCATTACGGGATTCACTGTAAGATCAGCGCAGAAACAGTGCATGCCATGCTTTTGTGCAAATTCTGCCATTCGAATGGACATGGAAAGGGTTTTGGCAATAGGCTTTAACGCCAGCGCATTGTAGCCCAGGCGGAACCGCTCTTCCACATCTTCCACACTATGTGCGCTTTCATCGGCGACAACGCAAACCGGTACATCGTGTACATCTGTTTTGTTCTGCTCGTCAAACGGTTCTTCCAGAAGCAGAATTCTATCTAAAATCCCCTGTTCTTTTGCAAATCGGAGCAACGACATCAATCGCTCTTTGGTGTCATACCGACCGTTTGCATCCAGATAATACATCACATGTCCCGTGTCTGTATAGGGCATTTCTATATGCATCACCGCACGGTGGACTTCCAGAAGCCTGTTTTTATCCCAGGTCAGCATCGCATCGGAATCGTTGTTTTGAAAAGGGTCCGAACCGATTTTAATTTTCAGAAGGGCGGCGCCGTTTCTTACGATATTCTGAACTTCTTCAACTGATGTGCTATATGTAATCAATGGAATATTAAGCAAAATATTCTGTCGGTTGCCGCTAAACAAACTGATTTCGTCAAAGGATGTTTTTTGGTTTTCTCTGCACCACAGCTGCCACATTGCAAAGTCCACGGGCACAAGCGCATTCAGCACAAAGGTACGGCGCAGATGTTCCATGCCGGTTTCCTTTTTTGCGAAAGCGTAAACTTCAGGAAAGATAGCGTCAATCCAGGAAAACGGATGTTCCACTTCCATGCCTTCACACAAGCTTACAGCATGCTGCGTAACCCGAAACATGACACGGTTTCCCGCTTCTTCTCCCAATGCGTGGTAAACCGCGGCATCGGACCATAAAACGCTTTGCACGCCAAGTCCTTGCCCTATATGCTTTTCTGTTTCCAATCGCACCGATGTTTGCCAGAGCTTTGTCAGTGCACTGCCTTTAAATCCGAACGCAGATATCAGCGGCTCCATTTCGTATCCGCAGGCAGCTGTGCAAATTCGAAATTTCATATCATCACATACCCTTTCTGAATATTATTATAAAACCCGCAGGATAAAATAGCTTTATCGAATACATACTTTTATTTATAAAATATCGACTTTTTGCAAAAAAAAGAATGTGGAAACACAAATGTATTTCCACATTCTTGCGGTAGACCTGCCTTTTATCGAAGTCTTGCTTATATTTGTTTTTTATCCGTTTAGAAAATTATCTTGCTATGGTTCCTGCGAACACATTTGCAATACCAACACGGCAACCGGATGCCGCATCGTCTCCTTTTTCGCCTAAAACCTTGATTTCAACGGTATGCGTGTCGTTATCCAGCAGGAAGTTGCAACCGCCGTAGCGACAATGGTTATAGTTTACGCCCTTATAATAACAAGAACGTGTTGCAAAATATTCTCCATCGATATAGATATCGTATTTACCGCCTGCATCGTTTAAAATCAGTTCAACGCCGAATGCGTTGCCGGTAAATTCAAAGGTTAAGGTGTCGCCTGCTGTAGAGGAAATCATGCAGGTTCTGTTTAAGTTTGCTTTTTCTTCTGCCCATGTGCCTAAAGCCTCAGCTTCTGTTGCCGGAAGTGTTTCAAAGTCTGCCACACCGCTCATATTCATCAGCTTTTCGTCCGTTACATTGGGATACTGCAGGAATCTGCCTGTTTCTAAACATGCAATGATTTTGTCTGCATATACCTGATAGCCTGCATCGGAGGGATGGGTTCCGTCGGGAAGATAGATGGTTGTGTCACCGCCTGCCGCATCTACAGCCGCTTTTAAGTCAGGAAGCAGGTCAATCTGAGGAATGCCGTAATAATCTGCTACCTGTGCATGATAAGCTTTGCCGGAAACAAAGTCTTTCCGAGTGGTGTAGAGATATACGATATAAGGTTTTTTGTCCAGACTATTCAAGGTGCGAACAATGGATTCCATTTCCACACGCTTGTCAAGACCGCCGTCATTCACCGCAAATTCCACGAACACCACATCGGGATTGTGGACGATGATGTCGCGCGAAAGACGCATCAAGCCGTAATCCGAGCCGGTGCCGCCCACGCCTTCGTTATACACGTTTACGGTTTTATCTTCGTATGTTTCTTTCATATATTCGCCGACCAGCGCCGCATAGCAGGTTTCGGCTCTGTTGGATGCGCCGGCGCCTTCTGTGATAGAGCCGCCTAAGAATACAACATTGACTTCATCCTTGCCTGCAAAGGGGTCCTGGTTTACTTTAGGCAGGAGCACTTCTTCTGCTTCTGTTTTCGGAGCAAGTGTTGCTGCGTCTAACACCATCAGCTTGATTTTTTCTGCCTTTGCCGGAACTGCGGCGGAGCCTTCGAAGCTGTTTGCACCGTCAGAAACGGAAAGAACATCGTAGGTGATGCCGAGGAGCTTGCTGTTTCCGTCGTACATTGCCAGAGCCGCACGATATTCGTCTGCACCCTGTGCGGAGCTGATTTTTACTTCATAGGAAGCTTTGGTGAAATCATCGTTTACATTCAGCTTTTTCGTGAGCAAGAAATCAAAGATTTCGTCGCAAACCGCCGTTGCGGATTTACCGATTACGCCACCTTCGGAAACGGGGATAACCTCGAAGCTGATGGTCTTGCCAATGGCAATGGCAGGAACGGTAAAGCTTTCGTTTCCGGAAAACGTTCCGATATTGGTTTCGGTGTCGCCGTTATCCAAAAATGCACGGATTAAGGTTGCGTTCTTGTTTTCGGGGTCGCTCGGCGCCGTTGCGCAATCGTAATTTACAAAAATTTCGTTTCCGTTTCTCACAAAAGAAATATTGCTTGCAACGGGCTTATCGCTGACTTCTTCAATCACGAAATCATCTAAATACAATGTGCTTCCTGCGGGGCTGGTTCCGTTCATCAGGAAATATACAATCGCCGCTCTGGGGTTTACGGTTTTTGCCGTTTCCTCCATGCCTTCTATCACCTTGGAATTGGTGGTGTAGGTGGTGGAAAAGCTTTTCCATTCGTTTGAAAGCTGCCAGGGGTGATTGTCTTTTATCTGTGCTGTGCCGAGCTGACCGTCACCGATTAAATATTCGTAGTTGGGCACGGTGTAGGAATCGCTTGTACCTGCCGTTTCAACCTTTCTGTCTAAAATCATGGTAAGCGGCAGGGTTTCGCCGTCCGGGAGTCCTTCTGTTTTTGCACGGAAGGAAATACGGTAGGTTTTGCCGTGTAGGAACTGATAAGATGCCTGCAGGCTTCCGTACGTTTCTTTTGTACAGGTGTATTTCACAAAATGATTTCCGTTTTCTTCTGCCACTTCTGCATCAATACCGCTGCCACTCCAACCGGGAACGGTGCTTGCGTAATCCATGAAGTTTCTTGCAACGGGAAGGTCTGCCATCTGCTCAAAATTGCCGTTTGCAGGTGTGCCTAAATCCTCTACCACAAGATTATCGAAGCCATATGTGCCGGGGATGGCGTGATCTGTTACTTTTATGGTATTTCGTCCGTTATAGGAAGAATAGGGACAAATTCTCATCCACAGATACCCCTTGGGATTTGTGGCATACATCCGGTAATCCATATGGAAATAATATTCGATTTTTGTCCATTCGCCTTCTTTGAATTCTGCGCCGTAATAGCTGGGATAGCCTACGTTTCCGCTAAAATTGATGTCTGTTCTGTCTTTGCCCATGAAAATCATACGAAGCTGTGCTTTTTCCGAAACATAGCCTTCCGCCGTATCGTCTAAATCAAAACGGTACCAGCCGGAAATTTTGTATAAATGGCCGGGCAGAAGATTTGCGTTCAGCTGTGCGTTTGCCTGCTTGTCAGCAACGAAGCCATCCAGGTTTTCTGTTTCTTTTCCGCCCACCGTATACATTTCGGGAACCTGATCTGCCGTGTAAGTAACGGCGCGGTATGCAGGGGAGCAATCCTCGCTTCTGCCGTCTCCTTCTGCCGTTACGGAAGAAGAATCAAAATCTTCCTTTGCTAAAATCCGGTTATCCTCTTCGGTTTCCGGAGTGTAGCGAACGATGAAATCGTCGAATTCATAGTCTAAAGGCGCACCATCTACCACGGCGCCTGTTGCATCGATATCTGCAATACGGAAAGCGATGCTGTTTACGGAAACATTATCAATGGTGCCGCCGCTACCGATGGAGAAGGTGTCGTTCCATACCATGGTGTCCTGAATGTGCACCCATTCACCCTGCACCATTTTATTGAGAATACTTTTCTGCAGCCAGCCATTATTTTTATATACGTCGCCTACGGCAACATCCGTTCTGTTTCCAACGGAAGCCACCGTGCCCTTACCGTAGAAAATAACGCTGACCATGTTGGCTCTTGCCACATCTTCCCGAAGCTTGGAATTCATCTTTACCCAGACAGAAATGTCCACTTTCTGCCCTTTTGAGATATTTACTCCGTCTGTCGGGTACACAATATCCGTGTATCCGCCGCCGCTGTGCACCACGTGTGCCGCACCGGCACTACCGTTTGCACCGCCGTCAGACAACGTCAGCGTACTGTTTCCGCCGCCGCTTTTGGTTGCGTACGTTAAAGATTCCTCTGTTTCATAGGTTTCAAATAACAAAGGGTATTTTTCGTTTTGTCCGATTGCCTGCACGCCTACTGCTCCCATCAAGGAAAGCAGCATGGAAACAGTTATCAGCATTGCCCATAATTTTTTCATGTTTTCTCCTCCTTTAAATTACATAAATACCACATGACTTTATTGTAACATAACAAAAAGAGAGTTTCAACACAATTCTTGCGTGAAACTCTCTTATTTTCTGACTTATTTTGCGTTTTGTCTGTCAGGAATGCCAATCGAATCAATATCCTTTGACTGCGTTCAGCATGATATAATTGATTTTCCATTCAAAGCCCGGTTTTGTGGAAATTTTCAGGCGAATCGGCTCATCATTCTCATTGAAAAGAGGCAGGATTTTGCACTGAAATTCTCCTTTTTTCACCAGTTCACCACCACAGCTTCTGCCGTTAACTGCCTGAAGATGCGTTACGCTTTCCTTGGTGTTGTCGCCGGAAACTACCAGCAGCTCATACTGTCCACGGGGCGCATCAATGATAAATTCTGCATCCTCCGTACCTTCTGCGAAATCCTGCCGCAGAAGATCGGGACCGCCGACCTTTTTCAGTTTCACCTTGGAAGCATCGGAAAAACCAAAGCCCTGCTTGTGGGTAAACTGCAGCTTTTCGCCTTCAAAGGTGTTGTACGCCATAGTAGAAATCAGCCGTTCTTCTGCACCGTAAAACATCTTATGCAAGCAGTCTGCATAGGGCTTATCCACCTCAGTTGTCATGTCGAATTTATACATCAGATGGTTGGACATCCGAACATTTCCTAAATACCAATCCCGAACAAAATAATCCACCGTCTTTTGGTATTTTGTTTCCGGATTTTCGCCGAGGAAGATATTCCGCTTGGTGTAGGTCATGCGGGAAAGCACACGGTAGGAATAGGGTTCATCGATGTTTTCATCCGCCGTAGCGGTATGCTCCGGTGCAAGAATATAGGTTTTTCCGGCTTCCGTTTGGAAAGTAATTCCCTGTTCCGTTTTTTCGTAAGGGATAGCGGTTCCATCGGAAAAGACGGAAAAATCATCTGTCATAAATGGAGATGTTACGCAGGCAGTTCCGCCTTTTTGGCTGTTAAGAGATATATATGTGAGCTTGCCTGCTTCCAGTTTTGCAGACACTTCAAAAGCGCCCTTTGCAAGCAATTTATCAAAACGGGCATCCTTCCATGCGTCATAGATGTTATACCGCTGAACCCAATCGGAAAGAGGATAACCGTGACGGTGCAGGCGTTCATATTCCGGGTCGCCATCGGGAATTGCAGGGAATACACGGATGACACCGTTGTGGGATTGCAGGAGCATTTCATTGACGGCAACCAGCATTTCTCCCGTAAATTCCATCATGCAAGGATAATAAATAGGCTGACGGAGTATCAGACAATAATTCATAAAATGGTCGGTTTCTTCTGCCGTCAATCCGTTGGAACGGAGCATATGGTCAATTCCCCGTTCATACAGCAGACGGATTGCGGTCTGTCCGCGGCCCAGACGTGCGGCAGCTGCGGCAATCCAGCTTCCGCCAAAAATACCGATTTCGGCACGTTCATCCAGAAAGTCTACGGTATTAGACAGTACATCCAGCATGTTTTTATCGCTATTCAGGTCGAATTCACCAATGGGGAACAGCGGCATCAGCATACTGGGATGACGGATCCACATGTTGTCGGGCGCATCGGCAGAATCTTTCAGATGTTTGCCATACATGCCGTCTTCGCTGATGGGATAAGGCGCCATGTTGTCCATAACGGTTTTGATGCGGTGAATGATTTCGGGATTTTCTCCTAAAATTTCAGCAGCCTGCACCGTGAAACGGAACAGGTATTTTACGCAGGCAACGGTAATCACCGTATCGTGCGCCAAAGGTCCCTGCTCGGGCGAAATGTCGGGGTAAACGCTGTAATATCCTTTTTCTTCATCGTAGGTAAAAATGTGCAGGAAGAACTCCGACAGCTTTAAAAAGAGCGGAAACGCATCGTTTTTCAGATATGTTTTATCCAGACTGTATTCATACAAAAACCATAAATACTGTGCACACCAGGGCCAGCAGCTATAGTAAAAAGAATAGGGATAATCTCCTGCAACGCCGGGTGCATCGTGCACATCTTTTGCCGATTGTTCAGCCAGCTTCACATAAGAAAGCAAACCGTCGGAAAAAACCTTGGCAAGCTCTAATCGGTTGGAAGAGAAAACGCCGGCAAACGCCGCCTGAATGTTCACGTCCCAATACCACATACTGCCCCAGAGCGTGGGATGACGAACATCCCATAAACCGTTCAGACCGCAGGCGTGATGCTTCATAACGCCATCGGCACCGCTGCAGCAGTCCAAGGCATATTGATTCACATAATAAACGTGTTCTAAAAACCGATCGGGAATCGAGATGGAGGAACGGTTCCAGAACGCGGACCAATATGCTTTGTGTTCCCGGTATAAGTTTTCCAGATCGGATTCGTATGCATCCATCATGGCGATTCCGTCTTCGGAAGGATTTTGGTATTTCCAATCCGTAAACACGCCGGTGAGAACGGTAAAAGTGGGTTCTGTTTTTACAAGCCGAATGTCCGCGCCGAATTCCTTTTCCTGCAAAACGCCTGTAGCGCCGCAGAGCCGGATGATATCGGCATAGATAAAAGGCTTTTTACTTTCGCCCAGGAGCACCGTAACGGTGCACGCAAACGTTGTGTCGTCAATTTGCGTATAATGAATTTCAGGATAGTCGGAATCCCGATAGGGCGGAAATTCCAGAGAAATAGATTTCAGCGCAGAGCCGTCGCTTTGAGATATGCGGTTCATCATACAGTCTTTCCGTGCGATAATGGTGGAAATAGTAACCGTTTCGTTATTTTTTTGCAGCGTCAAATCCGCTTTGGCATCTTCCACCTTAAGAATCAGACTCCGGTCGGCGTCCTTCCATGTATCGTAAAAATTGAAACACACGGTTCCGGTGGAAGGATAGCTTCCGGAAAAGCCAAAAGCAGGCGTGAACGTTTTGTCAAACGCATCTTTTTTGTCAGACATATAATTCGTATATGTCTCTTTTCCGACGGGGCGGTTTGCCTCTGCACGGCTGAATCTTTCCCGGTGCATCGCACCCGGGTCGTCGGCAGGCTTTTGTTTTTTCAGGATATCCTCGGGCAAAACAGCATCGCTGATGTTGTAATAAATTTCGTAATGATTCATGGGGATGCTTAGCTGGTGCTTTTCAAAGTAAAGCATGGCACCGAAACACCCGTTACCAAGGGGAAGCGCATTATCCCATGTATTATCTGTATTTTGAAAGGTGATGGCATGTTTCATATGGAAAAAACCTCCTTGAATGCTTGTGTTTTCAGTATATCACATCCCATATGGTTATGCAAGCAAAAAAAGGAACTGCAGCAAGAGGATTTTGCTGCAGTTCCTATGATCTGTTATCTGTCAATTATGCCGTAGAACAGGTTCACAATGCACACTTTTGTGCCGACGGAATCGTCATTGGGCTTTGTGCCCAGCACCTTGATTTCCACGGTGTGGGTACCGTAATCCAGCAGGAAGTCTGCACAACCGAACCGGCTGTGGTAGTAGTTTACGTTTCTGTAGTAGCAATGGTTGGCGTTATAAAGCTCACCGTCCACATACACTTCGTATCTGCCGCCTGCTAAGTTCAGCGCATGCTCTAAGCCGAAGAAGTTTCCGGTGAAGGTGAATTTCATGGTATCGCCTGCTGTTTCGGAAACCATAACGGAGCGGTCAAAGTTTCCGATTTCCTCGGTCCAGGAACCGGTATACTCTGCATCTTTTGCATGGATGCAGGAAATATCTGCCACGCCGCTCATATCCATCAGTTTTTCCTCTATCTGCTTGGGATAGCTGTAGTATTTTCCTGTTTTTAAGCAAGCAATGATTTTTTCTGCATACACTCTGTGTCCCGCATCGGAAGGATGCACGCCATCGGGCAGATAAACCGAAACATCGTTTCCGGTCTCATTCATCACACGGAGCAGTTCTTTCTGCAGGTCAATCTGGGGAATATCGTAGTGTTCTGCAACCTCTACATGATACGGCTTCACGTTCGCAAAGCTGCTTCTTGTGGTGTACAAGTAAATGATATAAGGAGGGTGTTCCAGGTTGTTTAAGGTACGGACAATAGATTCCATTTCTACTCTGCTGTCTTTTCCGTTGTCATTTACGGCAAATTCCACAAACACCAGATCGGGGTTATAGCTCATAACATCACGCTCTAAGCGGATTAAACCGTAATCCGAGCCGGTGCCGCCAACGCCCTGATGCACATTGTTTACCTTCGCATCGGGATAGGCTTCGGTGAAATATTTCCCAACCAGTCCACGGTAAGATGTATTTTTATAGTCGCTTGCTCCCACACCCTCTGTGATAGAGCCGCCTAAATATACAATATTGATTTCGTCTTTACCTGCAAAGATATTCACTGCGATCTCCTTTTCCTTGCAAATCGGTTCTAAAGTGTCTGCATCCCATACAAACAGCTTCGCATTTTTAGCTGCGCTTTTCGGTGTTATCGTTCCGGAAACCGTATCCTGCAGAGCAATCGGGATGGAGGTAACATCTAACAGTTTTCCGGTCTGGTTATATGTGGGAACATATACGATAGCGGAACGGGCGTCTTCTCCTGTACTGTTTTTTGTTGTAACGCTCCAGGATAGTGAGCCGTCCTTTATCGCCAGGTTGGAAACAACGCTGTAGGTGACATTGCCCAGCTCCAGGGTTTTTACCGCAGAGGTCATACCGCTTTTGGTGATAGCTGTCCAGTTTGCCGTAAGTGTCTTTCCGTAAGAAACCTCAGGAACACGGAATGATGCCTTTCCCGTGGGTTCCACATACATAGACTGCACGGTTGCTGTTTCTCCGTTATCGTGCTGACAAATCTCCAGAAGCATTTTGGTGACAGGGTCATTGGCAGGCTCTTTTAAGTCGTACGTCAGAGAAATCTTCTGACCAACCTTTAAGTCGCCGGAAGCATCCGAAGTTGCTTCTGTAATTTCAAAGGTGCTTTCCGTTTTTCTGGTAACGGCAATATCGTCGTAGGAAATATCCATATATAAGCTCTTGTAATATTCTTCCGAGCCTTCCTCGGCTTCAATGGAAGCCACATAATCATCCATATAGTTTTTGGGATCGGTTATGTTATCGTTAGCGGAACCAAAACGAAACAAGATGGAGCCTTTCAGGCTTGTGATATCTTCTGTTTTCAAGTAGGAGCCCCAAAGCATTTTTTTCTGAATACTAAAAGGAATCGTAATCTTGTGCCAACCGGGTTTTACAGAACCGTCTTCTGCGGTCCAGCCTGCTTCCTCCGGTGTCAGAAAAACGGAACCTGCCACATAAGTAGAGGTTTTCTCCTGTGTGAGTTCCGCATTGGAATAGACGACCATGCCCGGGTTGTCATCCTTATGGAAGAATGTCAGCGCACGGACATGCGGCGCTTTGATATGCTCTGCGTTATTGAATTTGATCCACATGCTCAGCTCATATTCCGTATCGGGTACAATCTGGAAATACCGAAGACCGTAGGAAGGCTGATAGCTGCTTTTCGCAGATTGATATACGCTGTTTACCGCACCGACCGAGTTGTCTGCACCGCCGGAAACCCATGTTTTGCCCGGCAGAGTCAGCATGCTATTTTCTATATCTGCTTGGACTTCAAAGCGATTAGAAAAGAGGTTTGCATCCAGCGCGCCGCTATCTACTTTTCTTTTGACGGTGATATCGTCAAAGGAGATATCCATATAAAGGCTCTTATAGTACTCTTCCGAGCCCTCTTCTGCCTCGATAGATGCCACATAATCTTCCATGAAGTTAGCAGGATTGTTCATTACATCATTTGTTGCACCGAAACGGAATATAAATGATGCTTTATAGTCTGCAATTTTTTCAGGGTCTAAATATGCGCCCCACAACATTTTTTTCTGCACGGAAAAAGGAACAGATACCTTGTGCCAACCGGGTTTTACCGAGCCGTCTTCTGCGGTCCATCCTGCTTCTTCCGCGGTCAGGTACACACTGCCTGCGGCAAAGGTACTGCTTTTCTCCGTTGTCAGTGTTTCGTCCGTATACACCGTCATGCCCTCGTTCTGGTCCTTGGCATAGTAAGACAAAATCTGAATTTTCGGTGCCTTGATATTTTCTGCATTGTTGAATTTCATCCACATGCTCAGCTCATATTCCACACCGGGCTCAAACTGGAAATACCGAAGACCATAGCTGGGTTGATAATTTGCATAAGGCGACTGAAACATCACGCGCATCGCGCCGGCAGAGCCTGCCGCACCGCCTTCTTCAAAAACTCTGTTCGGAAGTGTTACTGCCTTGTCCGTCACTTCTTCTACGGACTCAAACCCGTTCACATACAGTGCCGGCTCCTGCACATTTACCATGGTTTGCGCCGAAGCTGCCACGCAGGACAGAAGCAAACAAAACGATAAACACATTGCAAATACTTTTTTCATGTATATTCCCTCACATTCCTATATTGATACACTTATCATATCACAAGCCATCTTAAAACACAATGTCTATTTTTGCTCTGTCCGTCTCGGGCACCCGCTTATTCGGGACATTTTTTGCTGAAAAGTTTCAAAAGGATTTGACATATAAACGGGGATGGGATATAATGAAAGTAATCTAACAAAAGAAAGGTTGATTTTTATGAAAAAATCTTTGGCAATACTCTTGGCTCTGGTGCTTTCCATGGCAATGCTTTTGCCTGCATCTGCAGAAGAAGCACCGATTACACTTACCGTAAACGGCGCAGCTATTTCCTGCGATGTTCCCCCGCAGATTGTAGAAGACAGAACGCTGGTTCCTCTGCGCGCGGCATTTGAAGCCTTGGGCGCAAAAATTATTCTGTGGGACGAATCCACCTCCACCGTTCATGCCCAGGCTCCGAGTGGCGATGTTATAAGCCTGCAGATTGGCTCAAACAAACTGTTTATGGCAAATGAAGTATATGAAATGGATGTTCCTGCCATCATCATTGGCGACCGTACCATGGTTCCCATGCGCGCCATTGCGGAAAGCATCGGTTGCACCGTGGAATGGATTCCCGAAAATCGCGAGGTTCAGATTACAAAATAATCACATAGAAGCAAAGCCGTTATTGTTGCAAATGCAACAATAACGGCTTTTTGTGTAACGAAAAAGTTGGACACAACATAAGGGAAAACACCAAAATAATGTGTCCAACTGAAAAATCTGAAATTATGTTTTAGAAAATACCGAATATCGGCTTATTTCATAGCCTCTTCAATTGCAACAGCAACGGTCATACCAATCATGGGGTTGTTACCTGCGCCGATAAGTCCCATCATTTCAACAGACACGTGCCATTCGGTACGTGAGAGCCTTATTCGGTGCGTTTTAATCACGTTTCAAGGTTAAAAACAATGCACGTCATTATGCAAAATCTTTAACGTTTTGTTATTATATCACTATTTTATTTTTCTGTCAATTACTTTCGGTCATTTGCACAAGTTTATAAAAACTTGTTCTTTTGGTATCGGTCAATTCCATTGCCACCTTTGCGGTGATTTTTCCGTCTTTCCAATCCGCATACACCTTTTTCCAATTGTCGGGATAGGTGAGTGCGGGACGTCCTAATTTCTTGCCGTGTTTCTTTGCCGCCTCAATGCCTTCCGATTGTCTTGCTTTGATTGTTTTTCTTTCCTGTTCTGCAATCGTGCCGAGTACCTCAATCAAGATGTTGTTTACCATTTCAAAAACCCATTCTTGACCTTGCGGCAAGTCCATCATTGTTGTAGGTAAGTCAATGACTTTCAAACGTATGCCGTTATCCTTAAAGAACTGCAATTCGTTTTTAATGTCCGTTTTATTTCTTGAAAGACGGTCAAGGGATTTAATAACAAGTGTATCACCCTTGCGGAGCATTGCATTTTTTAATGCGGTGTAGCCTGTTCTGTTCAAGTCCTTTCCGCTTTCCTTATCGGTGATAATGTCCCGCTCGTCTGCTCCAAGAGCCTTAAAAGCCTCAATCTGTCTGTCAAGGTTTTGTTCCTTGCTTGACACCCTTGC
>JAFQLU010000059.1 GCA_017396465.1 Clostridia bacterium
ATCGTTGGGGTGGACATTGTCCACCGTGCCCTCATCTGCCGCCATGGCCATCAGGGTCGGGCCGTCAAGGATATACACATTCTCGTCGCCCCGTGCCTTTGCCCGGTTGTAGGTGGCCTGAACCACCGCCAAATACTGCTGTTCCTCTTCCGTTAAGTAAAATTTCGGTCGGGACAGCATCACAATGGGCAAATCGGGATGGGCATCGCGAATCCGCCGGAACATTTTTTCGTGGGTATTTTGAAAATGCTCCACCGACGGGGCGTTGTGGTCGTAATCATACACAAACGCCGCCATATCAAGGCCGCTGATATATTCCGCCATTTCCTCCTCGCCCCTTGCGCTTCCCGCAAATCCGAGGTTTACATAATCACAAGAAAGTCGCCGGGAAACCACGCTTTCATAGGCGTTGCCCGGCCGGGACGCAAAGCCTCCCTGGGTGATGGAAGAACCGTAGTAGACAATGGGCTTTTCCACTTTATAAGGCGTGGGCGGGCAGATTTCCGCCCGGCTGCTAAGGCCAATATGCAAATGGCTGACATCGCTGTACAAGGGGAAATTGATGGTAATTTCCCGCATCGCCGCCGAGGGGAAATAGATGATGCTCTCGTAGCCGTCCCGGATGGAAATAGGCGGAACGAAGGTCTCCACATATTTTTCCCCGTCATCGCGTACATACAGGTCAAAGCCTGCCGAGCCGGTCAGGGCGCAGCGGGGCATTTTGTGAATGTCAGGCATCTTCGCCCGGATGGCAACATAGGCGCTGTCCGTCTGAAACCGCACTCTTCCGCCTGCGGTGTTGGCGTGGAGGTGATACACGCCGTCGTTGACGCTCCTTGCCACCTTTTCCGGCAGCCTTCTGAATTTGCCGTCTTCATAGAAAACGCCGTAAACACGAAAAGGCTCCTGATTTACATCGTAAAATACAATGTCTTGTTCCTTGATGGTAGATTCCACCTTTAAATTGGCATCCACCGCAGCAATATTGCTCATTTTTTCACCGCCTTAACTTTCTTCCGCTTTACGCAACCTTCACTTTGGTAACCTTAATCAGCTTGGTAAACAGATAATACATCAAAAGCTCTGCCACGAAGAAGATGGCAATGTTTAGGAAAGGCATAATAAAGGGCGAAATGTCCTCGGGGAACATGGAAAAGGGGTCGCGCACCACAAAAAACCAGTTGTAAAAATCCAGCTCGCTGTTGTACAGCGTGTTTCCCAGCCACGCCCAGCAGGTCATTGCGGAAATCACCAGAAAATCCACACCCCGGTCTTTCCAGCGGAATTCTGCTTTCCCCTCATAGAGCAAAACCAGCGCGCCGTAAACCATCATAACGCCGTGAAAGGCAAGGGTTTGCACCACCCGGTAGGATAGGGGGTGAATGTTGTGCCACATCATTCCGGCGGGGTAGATGAGATAGGTCAGGTTGGAAAGAAATCCCAGCATGGCAAACTGCAGCCTGAATTTTTTGAAGAACGGATGGTATCTGCTCAAAAAACACATGACGCACATGGTGGTGCATACATGAAACGGCAGTTTTTCAATGTCGATTACGCCGTAGGCAAAGGGCATCGCAAAGAAATCCAGGGCGTACAAGCCAATGGCAAGGTTTATAAACAGATTGATCACCTTGTCCGGATTCTTGCTTTTCTTCCCCACATACCAGCAGGCAAACACCGCCAGGCAAAGGAAGAAAGCAATCACACAAAGGTGAAACCCGTCAAAGCAGGAAAAAATCGCGCCGCCCTTTATGTCTTTTAACAACTCATGTAATACTTCATACATAATCATCACCGCCTTGGAGTCATTGTACCATAACCGCCGCCCCGGCGCAATCCCGGAATTGTCTTTCCTTGACGCAACAAAGAACACCACCCAATCGGGTGGTGTTCTTTTTGGCTCCCCTTGTTGGACTTGAACCAACGACCTGCGGATTAACAGATCGACAACCTTTGTGTCCACTGGTTCAAATACGTCCATTATCTTAGATTTTTCCTTATATAATGGACGTATTTCAGATAATGGATTTTTCCTTCGTCCATTATCTTAACTATGTCCATAAAAAGTTTTGTCAAGTTTTCAGTCAAAACAGAGTGTTTTTTGCCATTTAGAGAACCAACGGCATCAACAACATTCTAAAAAACCGTTATGTGTTCTTCCCTGTTTTAGCAAAGGTTGCAGCTTAGAATCGCCTGCACCTCCAGTGTAAACCTTGGTATCCACTATAGAGTTCGCCGACAACTACGCCTTAGTGAACTTGCACCACAGGGCATCGATATGCTCGTCATACCAAAAGGGCGGCAAACCGAAGTTTG
>JAFQLU010000060.1 GCA_017396465.1 Clostridia bacterium
AAGGTGAGCTTCGTGACGGCCCTGCATTTAAGTGCAGTGCCAACGCACTTTCCACAAGACCCAACATTAAAATCTTAAACAAAAAAGTAGAGAACACCCTCTTTAAAACGGCAGAGCCTCTGTCTGTTTTGGAGGACAGATATAATAAACCCTTTATCGACAAAGCAGTAGACTACCTGCTTCTTTCCCATCCGCACGACAGTATCAACGGCGTAACCCAGGATAAAACCGTGGACGATACCATGTATCGCTTGAACCAGGCACTGGAGCTTTCGGAAGCTACGGCAAACACCGCCTGCAAGAACATCGTAAAGAACATCGATTTTTCCGGCTACAGCGACGATGCGATGCTGTTCGTTATGTTTAACACTCTGCCTTACGCAAGAAAAGAAGTGGTGAAGCTTTATATTGATTTCCCCCAGGATATGAACGTTTGGGAATTTGAGCTTTTCGATGGTGACACCAAGCTTGATATGCAGGTGCTGTCCAGAAAAGAAGTGGTAACCCCCGTTTCCAACCTGCACACAAGACCGCTGCCTTATGAGGTAGACCGTTTTGAAGTGCTGGTAGACACCGGTATGATTCCGGCAATGGGCTATAAAACCATCCACGCCGTGAAGACAAAAGACTTAAACCGCAAAACCGTGTTCTGGCATGACATGAGAAAATACACCGGAAACGAGCTGATTTGCGGAAACAACAAGATGGAAAACGCGTTCCTTTCCGTAACCGTGGAAGGAAACGGTACTGTTTCCATCACAGAAAAGAAAAGCGGCAAAACCTACACCAACTTAAACTATTTTGAAGAAACCGGTGACCAGGGGGATTACTGGATTTACTATCCCCCCTATCACAATAAGACATACACATCTTTGGGCGCAAATGCGGATATCTGGTTTGAAGAAAACGGCGAGCTTTCTGCAACCATCGCCGCTAAAATCAAAATGACCGTGCCCAAGTTCGGTATCATCAATAAGAATATGGTGCAGGGCGAAAGCGCAAGAAGCGAGGAAATGACGGATATCGACATCACAACCTACTACACCTTGAAGAAGGATGCAAAGGCTGTTGAAGTGAAAACCGTGATTAACAATACGGCAATGGATCACCGTATGAAGGTGGTATTTGACACCGGCATCTGCACCGAAATTGCAGAAAGTGCGGGCCATTTTTATGTGGACAAGCGCTCCACCATCCCGGCAGGGGATAAGTACTATCCCGAAATGCAGACGCTTCCTAAGGGGTATTTTACCACGCTTTCCGACGGTAAAAACGGGTTCTCCTTTATCGACAATTGCACCTGCGAATATGAAGCGAATAAAGACGGTCGTCTTGCTATCTCTCTGTTCCGCGGCGTGAGAAACATTATCTGCACCGAGTTCCGCTCGGCAGGCGCGTTCCCCCATGAAAACGGCGGTCAGTCCTTAGGTGTGCTGACATTTAACTATCTGCTCCATCCCTTCTGCGAAAATGAAACACAGATGCTGGCAGAAAGAATGTCTGCACCGGTGAAAACCGTTCAGACCTGCAAGGGCATCGGAACGAAGAATACTGCATACTCCGCACTGGAAATCCCCGAAAAGCTGGTGCTGACGGCGCTGAAAAAAGCAGAAGACAGCGATAAAATCATTATCCGTCTTTATAATCCCACCGAGGAAACCGTGACGGGTGAAATCAAAACTGTGTTTAAAAACGCAAAAATCGTGAACTTAAACGAGGGCGATGCCAAGGATTTAGACCTTTCTGAAATTTCCGTTGCGCCCCATAAAATTGTGACAATCGAGGTAGAAAAAGCATGATGAACGAAATAACAAAAAGTGATTTTTTTGAAGTGGGAAAAGGCGGCGTAAACAAAATTTTAACGCCGGATGATAAGAAAATCGATATCGTGGAATTTGATGATAAAAAGCTGTGCTATGTAAAAAGCTCCATGGGCTATCCGGCAATTTATCCCATGTATGAAACCCGTTTTGAGCCGAAAGCAGAAGCAATCCTGATGGATTTAGACGGTACAAGCGTGCACTCCGAAAGCTTCTGGATGTGGGTCATCGAGCAGACCACGGCGCGTCTTTTGGGAAACAGCAATTTCAAAAAGGAAGCAGAGGATGAGCCCTTTATTTCCGGTCATTCCGTGTCCGAGCATCTGCAGTACATGATTGATAA
>JAFQLU010000005.1 GCA_017396465.1 Clostridia bacterium
GCCATAGCATATCGTGACAATCTTGGTAAAAGCAATATTGAATTTGCAAAAGAAGTATTGACTTTTGCAAGAAAAATAGGCGAAGCCTACATAATAGTAGGTGATTTTACACACTTCTTCGACGAATTACAACACGAGTATTTAAAAAAGATGATTTGCAAAGTTTTAGGTGTTGATTTGTTATCAGATGATTTATATGCCGTATTTAAGAATATAACCAAATATTCAATTGTCGAGTTAAATGATCTTCTTGAATATCATGGCGGTATTTCTTATAAGGATTTCAATAAAAAGGATATTGCATTAACTTCGGACGAGTTTAGAAAATTTAAAACCGGGCATCTTAAATCAAATAAGAATAAGAGTTATGGAATTCCTCAAGGTTCTCCAATCAGCTCTATTTTATCAAATATTTATATGATTGAATTTGATAAAGCTCTTAACGACTTTGCAACAACTAATTGCGGAATGTACAGACGATATAGTGACGATTTTATAATTGTTATCCCAAAAGACTCGTACAAAGACCCAAAAAGTATTTGGGGTTTTATTTCGACAACCAAAAACTTAATTCCAAGATTAATCCTACAACCTGATAAAACACAAGCTTTTTCGCTTGAGAGTTTGAAATTAACAAATGTTACTGCTTCGGTTTTTGACAATGTTGAAAATGGGAAAAATGTTTTGGAATATCTAGGTTTTGCTTTTGATGGAATTGACATTACTATTCGTGACAAAACGACAAGCAAATATTATTATCGTATGTATAGAAAAGTTGATAATATTAAAAAGCAAGAGGTAAAAACTAAGAAAAGAATACCGAAATATAAACTGTATAAAAGGTATTCTCACCTTGGAAGCCATCATCATGGTTCTAAAAACGGAAACTTCATTAGTTATATTGATAGATGTATAAAAGTTTTTGGTAAGGATGAAAAAGTTGGTTTAATTAAAAAGCGGCACTGGTCTAAGATGCATAAACGTATGGCCTCTTAGGAATTTAAAATTTCTTGCATTTTTCTACAAAATATGCTATAATAAGACTATAAAACAGAAGCAACGACAATCTGTGGGCAAAAAATTCTTGTGGGCAAACGGTGGGCAAATTTAGTGCCAAGAGCTCGTAAAGCCGCATAAATAAAGGCTTTCTGATTGGATTTCTGTGACGAAGCTCGGCACGGTCGTGGTCTTGAAGGACTTTTGAAGAGATACTTTAAATAATCCGAAAATATAAAAACAAGGATTAAATGCATGAAAGAGCGACCGCAAGGTCGCTCTTTTTATGTTTTTTGGTTTAGCTTTCATGCAAATGAAGGATGTGTTACATGAAAATTCAATCGGTTTTGCTGAATTTATAAAAAAGAAAACAGTATGAAAAATGAAACGATTTTCTGAAGCTGTGCACCATGAAGTCAGCAACAATATTTGATGAGAGTGGAGTCTTGATTTTTTTTGCACATGTGTTATAATATAAGCATGGAAACGGGAAAATGATTGTGGCGAAAACTGTATTTCACTACAAAATGCTGATTTCAAGGAGGGTACATGATGAAAAAAGTATTAATCGTAGTAGACATGCAAAAGGATTTTGTTGACGGTGCGCTCGGCACAAAGGAAGCGGTTGCCATTGTCGACAATGTTGTTAAAAAAATCGAAGGGTTTGACGGAGACATTATTGTTACGTATGACACGCATCCCGAAACCTATATGGAAACGCAGGAGGGCAAGAATCTTCCGGTGCCGCATTGCATCAAAGGGACGGACGGCTGGAAGCTGGATGCGAAGGTTCAGGCGGCGGTTGATAAAAAAGATTTTAAGGTGATTGAAAAGCCCACATTCGGCTCCACAGAACTGCCCGAATACATGAAGGCAAATTATAATCCTGCGGAAATAGAGATTGAGCTGATCGGACTTTGCACAGATATTTGCGTGGTATCCAATGCGCTTCTTCTGAAGGCAAATTTTCTTGAAACGAAAGTGAGCGTTGATGTAAGCTGTTGCGCCGGCGTAACACCGGAAAGCCATCAGGCGGCGCTCACAACCATGAAAATGTGCCAGGTGCATGTGATTGGAGAATAGACGAAAAGAAATCAGGCAAAAACTTCGTGGAGGTAATGTTATGTTTGATGCAGAAAAAGTAAAAAACGAATGTATACAGTGGATTCAAGATTTTTTTGAAAAAAACGGTCCTGCCTGCAATGCGGTTGTGGGTATTTCCGGCGGAAAGGACAGCTCCATTGCCGCGGCGCTTTGCGTGGAAGCTTTGGGAAAAGACAGAGTCATCGGCGTTTTGATGCCCCAGGGCGAGCAGCACGACATTGATATGGCGTACAAGCTGGTGAACCATCTGGGAATCAGGCATTATGAGGTGAATATCAAAGATGCCGTTGACGGAATTTTAAACAGTATGCCGGAAAGTCTTGATATAACAGGGCAAACAAAAATGAATATTCCACCGAGAATCAGGATGACAACACTCTATGCCGTTTCGCAAAGCTGCAACGGAAGAGTGTGCAACACCTGCAATCTGTCGGAGGATTGGGTTGGTTACTCCACCAGATACGGCGATTCGGTGGGTGATTTTTCGCCGTTGTCCCATCTGACCGTAACAGAGGTGAAAGAAATCGGCTATCTGTTAGGCGTGCCGAAGGACCTTGTCGACAAAACACCGATAGACGGTTTATGCGGAAAAACGGACGAGGATAATCTGGGATTTACCTATGCCGAGCTTGATATTTATATTCGCACGGGAAAAATCGCCGATGAAAAGAAAAAGGAAATCATCGACAGAAAACACAAAGCAAACCTGTTTAAATTAGAGCTTATGCCGAGCTTCGTGCCGGAAATAGACGAATAATGAAATATGTATTTTCATATAGGAAATGGAGGGATATTGGATGAAATATTGTGTTGGATGTGGAAAAGAACTGGTAGATGAGGCAGTTGTCTGCACGCAATGCGGACGGAGCGTTCCCTCGCTAAAGGAACCGACCGAGAAGGATTCCGGCGGATTTTTATGGGGACTGCTGGGCTTTTTCATTCCCATGGCAGGTCTGATTCTGTATCTGGTATGGAAAGATACCTTGCCGAAACGGGCAAAGGCTGTGGGCAAAGGTGCTTTAGTCAGCACGATTCTCGGTATTGTATTTTTTATCTTATATCTGGTTTTCTTCTTTAGTGTGTTCTTTTATGCCATGTCTCAGAGTATGTAGAGCGTAGAAAAATGTAAGGGTTCGGAATTTTCCGAACCCTTTCTTTGTGTGACGTTAAAACATAACAGAATTTTTATTGTGTTAGGGTATACCCTGATGAAACAGAATCGAAAATAGGAGCGGCATCTATCAGCCACTCTGCGTGTAGCATTACTAACAAGTAATTATTTTATCATATATAATTTATCAATGTCAACATCTGTATCGCATTTATCAGTTTCAGGATTGTATTTTACGGTAGCATCATATTTTCCTGAATATGAATCACCATACTTATCCTTAATAGTGACTTTACCGCTTACTTCAAAATTGTTTTCACTAATTTCATCTATATAACAAGTAATACTAGGCAATCCTACGGTATCATAGCTACATATTATATCTAATTCTATATGTGCCTTGACAGAACTTTCAACCTTGCTTTCGACCGATTCTGTTTTGCTTTCGCTCAAACTTTCACCACCACAGGCAACTAATGATATACACATAACTAACACTAATAACAAACTTACAATCTTTTTCATAATAAATTTTCCTTTCTGTTTTATATTTGTATCAATTTGTATCAAATTTTTCTCCTTTCTAAAGTCTCACGCTTGTATAACACAGGGAAGCGTGGAGTTATGACGGACGATGGCACGAATTGTTTTTTTGACGCGCCAAATTGCTCGTATAATTCTGAAGCGGAATTATATTTTTATTATAATTCCATAACAGAATTTTGTCAAGCACTATTTTGCATATAATGAACATATGAATACTATGTAAAGTGGTGATAATGATGAAACTGCGGAAAAAGGAATACGGCAATGCAAATCTTGTGGGAAAGAATGTGGAAAGGCTAAGAAAAGAACAAGGCATCAAGCAAAAGGATTTTATATCAAAAATGCAGACATTGGGATGCGACATCAATCCGACCAGCTATTCCAAATTAGAAGGTCAGCTTCGGCTGGCAACGGACAAAGAAATTTATGCCATTGCCAAGATATTGCGTGTCAGCACAGACACCCTTTTCATGGAAGAATAACAAAAAGAAAAAATGTGCAAATGCTTTGCATTTGCACATTTTTTTGTATGGTGCTATGTCGTTGTTAACATGATTTTTTCTTTGATGTGTCCGGTTGTGCTCTTCACTTCCACACCGCTTTGCAGCATTTGCGCGATGGCTTCGGGAAAGCCTTGGGGGATTTCCTCGCCGGGGACAATCATCGGTATACCGGGGGGATATGCCCAGACGGCTTCTTTGGCAATGCATCCTGCGCAGTTTGCAAGGGGCGTGAACTCTCCGTTTTTGCCCGCGGCTTCCGACGGAGTGAAAACCTGCTTCGGAAGAGGGAAGGCAGGAACTGTTTTGTTGTCTGATGCAGGTGCGATTTCGCGGTCAATAGCAAAAAGCGCATCTGCCAAAGCATCATAAGATGCAGCTTCATCGCAAAATCCGGTCATGGCAAGAACATATTGCATGGATGCCATTTCCGTTTCAATATGAAACCGATTTCTTAACATTTCGGAAAGCTCAGTTCCGGTGAGGGATGCGTGCTTTGCGGAAAGAATGATTTTTCCCGGGTCGTCAAAATGCAGAACGGACAGATTCTGAAGACATTTTGTTTTTTCATAGAACGATGCGAGCTTTTCGCTGTAAGCGGAAAAGAGGGCATCTTTTTTTTCTGCGGTAAACCGCAAGCATCTGTCGATGGATGCCAGAAGCACATAGCTGGGGCTGGAGGTTTCAAAGATGCTCAAAGCGGCGCCGATAGCCTGCGCAGAAACACGCTCCGAGCAGATGTGCAGAAGTGCCGTCTGGGTGAGTGCCGGCATGGTTTTATGCAGGCTCATCACCACAACATCTGCGCCGCAGGATACGGCACTTTCGGGGAATTTTTCCGAAAAGCCAAGATGGGCTCCGTGAGCACTGTCTACCAGAAGATAAGCTCCGTGTTTGCGGCAAATGCCGGAAATGGTGCTGATATCCTGCACCACGCCTTCATAGGTGGGGGAGGTGAGGATGACCAAGTCTACCTCATGCTGAGTGAGCATCTGCTCCACATCGGCAGGATTGATTTTTCCGCCGATGCCGTATTTATCGTGTTCCACGGTGAGGTAGTGGGGGTGAAGCCCCAAAAGCTCTACGCCGTTATACACGGACTTGTGACTCCCGCGGGCCATCAGCACATGACTTCCCCGTGGACAGAGCGCATGCATGGCGGCAAGAATGCCGCAGGTAGAGCCGCCCACCAAAGGAAACGCGGCGCATGAGCCATACAAAGAGGCCGCAAGCTCTGCCGTTTCTTTCAGCACGCCCTGCATATCGTGCAGGTTGTCAAATCCGTCAATTTCCGTGATATCAATGCCGTAGGGCAAGCCGTCTGAAAGGAGACTTTCGTTGCGCTTATGCCCCGGCATATGCATGGGAATGCGGGTTTTGCTATATTCGGTTAACCGATTTAAAAGAGATGGTTCTTTCATCATGCGGTAGGTTTAAACTCCTGTTTATTCGTTCTCAGTCTCTATAGCTTCTGCGTCTTCTTCCATCAGCTTATCCGCAAATTCCGTTAGGTTCACGGCTTGCGAAACGTCGGGGAATGCAAAGCTGTTTGCGCCGGAGAAGGCGATATTTGCAGAAGATTTTACGGAAATCTGCAGAGAGAGCATCTGTTCATTCCAGGGATTTTCAATGTTGGAAAGGGAGATGCTTGCCTCAGACAGGCTCACGCCGCCTTCTTTCGTGGTGTTCTGCACCGCGCTCATTTCAAACCCGAACTGTTCCATCTGCTTGTCGAATGCGGCACGTTCTTCATCGCTCATGTCGGCAAGAACAGGGGAGAGCGCCGCAAGGAAGGTTTCTTTATTCAGAGTGTAGGTATAGGTTTTGCCTTGTGCGTTGTCGGTAACGGTGAAGTTTTCATTGCCAAACAACGTTCCGAATACATCAATCAGTATTTCGGGGGCGGTGTCGTTACCGGCTGTAAAAGCGGCGTCCACCAGGTATGTTCCCAAATCACCGTCTTTCAAAAGTGCCGTATAGCTTTCGGGGATATTGTCTGTATAGACCCATTGCTTTGTAACTTCTGCTACTTCCTCGGGGTCTTCATAAAGCAACCAGGCAGCTTCTCCCATGATAAGCTGACGTGCCTGTTCTTCGCCCTTGATATAAAAACGCATGCCGTCCTGGTAAATTTCCACATCGGTGGTGTTGGGAAATGCTTCGGGTGCCTCATCTGTTCCGTAAGAGGAGCTGATACCGGTGAGCAGAGGAATCAGATTCATCAATCCTTTTCCTTCTGTATGGATTTTGGTATAATTTTTTTCGCCCAGCTTTGCAGAAGAAATCTGAACGGTGGTCTGTCCGTTTCCTTCGATATCCAGAAAATCACTTTTGATGTTCACAACGAATTCGCCTGTGCTTTCGGACAGGTAATCCTTATCCTGTATTTCCGCCTGCATGCTGTTTAACATGCTGATTTTTTGGTTCAGCTCATCCGCCATGGCGCGTTTGCCTTCTGCGGTGTATATGTAAATATCGTTTGTTCCGTCGTCCACCCGGATTCCGCGGTCCGAGTAGTCTGCCAGCTTATAGTCTACGGCGAAATCTTCGATATACAGCTTATCCTCCATGTTGTATAAAACAAATGTAAATTCATCCTCATATACGTCTATCGGTTCGCCGTTTTCTGTTACCGTTGTATTGGCACCGATTGCATCAAAGGTGATGGCATAGCCGTTTCCGTCGGTGTGCACCAATCCGGCTTCCGCATCGAAGGATACGGTAAGACCTAACGCTTCTGCAAGGGAGGTATAACGGTAGAGAATGGTGTAGCCGTCCACGAGAATCGCAGGCTCACAAGGAACTTCTTTTCCGTCAACAAAGATTTTATGCTCTTGAAATTCTCTGACATATTCTTCTTCCGGTACGGATTCAACCTCGTTTTCTTCCGGTACGGACTCTGCATAGCTTTCTTCCGCTGTATTTTCTGCTTCATTTGCCAAAGCAGGCAGAGAGAGGCTGCACAGTGCGCAAAGGCACAAAAAAATTGCTAATAATTTTTTCATAAGAGTTCCTCCTTTTGTTATCCTTCGTATAAGCCCTTCAGGAGAGCGATTTCCTCGGCGTATCCGGGGATTTCGTTGGGGGTTTCCAGGAAAAAGGGCAGGTGACGGAGTTTGGGATGGTTGATGATGCGGGAAAAGACATCTGTTCCGATAGAGCCGCCGCCGATGACCTCATGTCTGTCCTTATGGCTTTCAAAGGGGTTCTTGCTGTCGTTGATATGGATGGCTTTTAAACGTTCCAAACCGATTACGCGGTCAAACTCCTCTAACACGCCGTCTAAATTACCGACGATATCGTAGCCTGCATCGTACACATGGCAGGTGTCTAAACACACGCCCAGCTTGTCCGACAAGGTTACTTTATCCATAATGGCGCGGATTTCTTCAAATTTTCCGCCAACCTCGGAGCCTTTGCCCGCCATGGTTTCCAGAAGAACCGTGGTGGTAAGCTCGGGTGTTATAATTTCGTTGAGCAGGTCGGCAATTAAGTCGATGCCCACATCCATGCCCTGACCGACATGACTGCCGGGGTGGAAGTTATATAAGTTTCCCGGAACTGCCGCCATGCGCACATGCAAATCGTCCGTCATCACCATTTTGGCAAATTCACGGATTTTCGGGTCCTTGGCACAGGCGTTTAAGGTGTAGGGCGCGTGGGCGAGAATGGTATGTATCCCATTTTCTGCGGCGTAGGAAAGATATGCCGCGATGTCGGCGTCATCTAAAGCCTTTGCCGCGCCGCCTCTGGGATTACGGGTAAAAAACTGAAAGGTATTTGCACCGATTTCCGTCGCCTGCTTTCCCATGGCGAGAAAGCCCTTGGAGGCGGAAAGGTGGCATCCTATGGTAAACATCATGTGTCACTCCTTTGTGAGATAAAATCCGGACGATGGAGAAATGTCCGGGTGCCGGCATTATACCAGATTGGTAAACTTATCGCCTGCCAGCAGATGGAAATGCAGGTGAAACACGGTCTGGCCTGCGTTTTCGCCGCAGTTGTTGATGATGCGGTAGCCGTCATCGGCAAAGCCTTGCTCTTTGGCAATTTTTGCGGCGGTGAGAATGATATGCCCCACCAGAGCCTCATGCGCTTCTTCTAACTTGTTGGCACAGCAGATGTGCTCCTTGGGCACGATTAAAATGTGCTGGGGAGCGGCAGGCTCAATATCGCGGAACGCATAAACCAGTTCGTCCTCATATACTTTTGTGGAAGGGATGTCTCCCTTGATGATTTTGCAGAAAATGCAGTCGTTCATAAAAATGTCCTCCTTAGTGATGTATATATGCTTTGATTTTTTCTGTCACAATGTCAACCACCGCGTCAATGTCGCGGCTTTTGTCCACATCAATCACGATTTCGGAATCGGCATAGTCCTTTTCCATAGCGGATTGGATTTCAGCGATTTCCTCCACGGATTTCCCGGCGATTTCCACGCGCTTGTTGTGGGAATTCTTTGTGTTTTCATATACGGTTTCCGGCTTTGCACGAAGCCACACGAAAATACCGTTTTGCTTGAGCAGTGTGCGGTTCTTTTCGTCGGATACAGTGGAGCCGCCGGTGGCAATCAGCACGTTTTCGTTTTCACAGATGTTGGTTACGGCAAAGCGCTGTGCGCCTTCAAAATATTTCATGCCCTTTTTCGTCATGATTTCCGAAACCTTCATGTGCTCCATGCGGCTGATATATTCATCGGTATCGTAAAAATCCATGCCCAGCTTGCCTGCAACTCTGCGGCCGATGGTGGTTTTTCCGGAACCCATAAACCCGACAAAAACGATATTTTTCTTCATAAGCCCTCCTGTTATCCGATAAAATTCTGTGTGAGATACGGCACATCCCCGGCGGAAAATGCCACGCCCATGCCAACCTCTTTGAAATCTGCCAATATGTTCTTTCTGTGTCCCTCCGAGTTCATCAAAAGCTCATGCATATAAAGGGAATTCTGTGCGCCCATGGCAATGTTTTCGCCCACGGCGCGGAAATAGATACCGCTTTGTTTTACCCGGTCTGCCACAGTGCCTTCTGAAAGGTCGGTGTGGCTGAAATAATCGTTTTCCGCCATTTCCGCAGAATGCGCCCGGGCAACAGATTCAACATCCTTTCTGTAGAAAAGAGCAGGAAGCCCCTCACGCACGCGGAGTGCGTTGGTCACATAATAGTTCTGCAGTTCAAAGCTTTCCTGAAGCTCGGGGGTACCTTCGCCGTACAAACGGTCATACGATTGCTCGGTTTCATAATCTATTATATGGATTGCCGTGACGGAATTATTCTTGAATACGTCATAAAAAACGGTGATATACATGCCGTCCTCATGAAACAGCTCCATATTGGTTTGGTCTTTGTTCATGCTCTCCATTTTATAGCGGGTGTTGCCTTTGAGAATGGAGGTAATCGGCGTTTCTAAAATCATGTTCACATCTGCCATGGGGGTGCCCACGGTGATGCCGCGGAAGGAGAATCGGGGGGAGTTGGTGTAAATCCCCACCACGCGATTGTCGGACACACCGATTTGTATATAGTTTTGAAAGTTTTCGTGGAAAATATTCCAGAAAAAACCGTATTCGCTGACTAAAACGTCCATAGGGTCTCCGAAGGAGGAAAGCACCTCGTCGTAGGTCATGCCCATGGGAAGCGCACAACCGTTTTCCGACAGAATACCGACCGGAATTTTTGCAGGTGCAGGCGTTTGCGTGATTTTATAGGACAGCTCCTCTATAAAACGCCCGGTGTCGAACTCTGAAAAGGTGATAATCGACAGAGCGACCAAAAGGGATATCAACAGTTTTTTCAGCACGGCTCTGCCTCCTTTTCCGCATAAATCTATCATTTTTATATGCTTATATTTATTGTATCATTCCCACTGCCCGATGTCAAGAAGAAAAGGGGGGTGGGCTGTGTGACATTTTGTTTCGTTTTGGCGGAAACGGTTGATTTTTGAAGGAGAGGTTGCTATACTGAAAAAACAGAAAGGAAGGAATGGTATGAAAGAGAGTTTTTTTGCAACCAGAATGAAAAAACTGCGCAATCAAAAAGAGATTACGCAGTCGGAGCTTGCCGGAATATTACATGTGTCACGCAGTTGTATTTCCAACTATGAAAAGGGGGAGCGCCAGCCGGATATGGAGATTCTCCGCAGGCTTGCGCGGTATTTTCATGTCAGCACGGACTATCTTCTGGGACGCCCCGAAGATGTGCCGCAGGAGATTGGCGATGCGCTGGATTTGTCCGTTCTCGGTGTGGAAGAAAAACTGCAGGTTTTGCGCTTTTATCGGTATCTGCGCGGTCAGATGCTATAGAACGGATTCGGCATTTTCGCTCTTTGACAATGAAAAAGCGGAAACGAACCACAGCATAAAATAGGTGGTTCCGGGACCGAAGGGGGCGCGCTCTTCAAAAATACCGTTAATGAGAAATGCCACGGAGATGGCAAATAAAAACAGGACAAATTCTGCAGGTAGCTTTGCCCGTTTTGCACAGAGTGCGGCGTGAAGCGGCACAAAAGCAAAGGCAACTAACGGAATCAGGGAAAGGACACCGTAGGAAAGGATAACGGCAAGGGGCAGGGATTCTATGTAGGTATATCCGTTTCCGAACAGGCGTGAGCCGGGAATCACCGTACCCTCCACGACCTCTGCAATCTGGTCCGTCCGACCGGAGGAAATACCGCTTAAGCCCTCGCCGGCGCGGTGGTTTAAAAGAATGTTATCAATCACCAGCTCGCGCAGGGTAGACACGGCTAAAATCAGAAACGCCGCCGTGAGCAGATTATAAAGTACCTGCTTGCGGCTTTCTTTGCCATTTAAGGAAAAGACATACCAGATGACTAAAACCGCAAAAAAACCGATGAAGTTGGAACGGCTTTTCAAAAGCACCAGAAAGGTGCCGAGAATCATGAGTAGCGGCGTGCGCCATTCCTTGCGGGCAAAGGGCTTTAAAAACAGCACACAGCAGATGGCGGTGAGCACGATAGGCGCCAGGGAATTCTTACGGGAGTACACATAAAAATACGAGGAAAGGCTTTCGGTGAAAAAGGTGGTTAAGATGGTATATAACGCAACCAAAAGGGTGCAGACAACATACACCTTAATGCCCTGCTTCAGCATGTCCGCGTCTGCGATTTTCCCAAACAGACCGCCGACGGCAAACACAAACGCAGAAAGGTTTGCCGCATAGAAAACGGGCGAGGAAAGATACACACCGGGACAGCCTCTTAAAACACCAATCAGCAGAACCAGAATATCAAAAATAATCAGCGGAAAAAGGGAAGCAATCACCCGTTTCCCGAAATCCAGGCGCGACCGCACCGCGGCGTATAAAAATACGGGCACCCAAAGCGCAATCACCAGAAGGCGCACCAAAGGAATTGCCGAGATGAAATCCGTTTGCGAAAGCACGGAAAACGCGCAGAGCAGACTGAAAAGAACAGTTGCGGCCGTGCTTTGTTTTTTGGATATGGCTTCTTTGCGTTCCCCGAACAGCTTTGTGCCGAGGCGGTGAAGGAGCGAGGAAATCTTATCCGCGCAGGAAAGCGTGGAATGCTGAAATGTGGTCAAGTACTTCATGTTCTATGGTATACTCCTTTATGATTTCAATACTGTGTTTTCCAAAGGCTTCCCGTTCAGGCAGGGATGCCTTGATTTGTTTTTGCAGAGCTTTGCCGTCTCCTTTGGGGATGACATAGCCGTTTTTGCCGTTTTCAATCAGGTCAAAAGCGCCGCCGCAGCTATCCGTTGCGATAACGGGAAGCCCGTTTGCCATGGCTTCTGCCAACACCAGCCCCCAGACGTCAGAGTCCGAGGTCATCACAAAAAGGTCGGCAGCCTGATAGTATTCTTTTAACGCATCATATGCCATAAAGTCCACGAACCGGACATGGGCATCGGGATAGTTTTGAAGAAGCTGCTTGTGGTAATCGTCGGGCAAGCCGCCCACGATCAGCGCCTCCGCGTCCTCCATGCCGGATACGGCTTCCATCAGAAGGTCATACCGCTTCAGGGACAGAAGTCTGCCGACGGAAAGAATCATATGCGGCTTTGTGATGCGAAGTTTTTGGCGGAGCGCTTCTTTATCTTCGGCGGAAACGGGAGCCGTGAGCACATCCTTTTGGAACAAGGGCGCAAAATGATAGCGGTGGATGCACTTGGGGTCCGCACCGTAATGCATAAGATACCGGTCACCGTTTGTGCCGGTGGAAAGATACATGGCGGCACCGGAAATGAAGCTGCGCTTCATGCTTCGCTTCCATAAAGTTTCCTTTGCAGGAAAGCCGCCGTCGATGCTTAAGATATATGGAATCTTTTTCCGTTTCATATAGCGGATGGCAAGCATGGCGGTGGGGGAGGCGTATCCGCCCATGATGCGGATATCATAGGAGGTGTCTTTGATATAGGAAAGCACCTTATGGGAGGCTCCCGATGCGGCGCCCACACGGGCACCGTTTAAGAAAACCTCGCGGAATGTTTGCGCGCTTTCTCCCTTCCAGCGGATGTCACGGTCGGAAGCGGTTTTGCGCTCGTAGAGCACTGTGAGGTTCACCTGCTTGCCCAGTTCGTTAAAAAAGTCAACCCGATAGGGGGCGGGCAGATTGGTTACATATAATACGTTCATCGTTTCATTTCCTCCTTCTGCATATATTGCGTAAGGAGGGAAACGCTTGTCTTCGGTGTCAGGTTTTCCCGGAAATAGCGAAAACCCCGATTGCCCATTTCTTTTCGCAGGGCGGCATCCTCTGTCAGCCGTTTTGCCAGAGCGGCAAAGGCTTCGGCATCGTCGGAAGTGCACCAAAAGCCGCATCCGGCATCGGAAATGAGCACTTTGATGTCGGAAACATCATCGGTTGCGGCAAGAACGGGGAGCTTGTCGTTCATATACGATAAAATCCGCGACGGAAAATTGGGGATGGTAAACCGCTTGTCTAAAAATATGAGCCCGATATCGCAGGCAGAAAGCAAGGATTCATACTGCTCACGGGGCAGGTTGTCCATCATGCGGAAGTTGGGTTCGTCTTGTAAGGCGTCACGCACATAGGCGCCATGGGTTCCTCTGCCCACAATCAGCACATAGGCGTCCTTCTGCGCAAGTAGCGCGCGTGTGGCTTCGATAATAAAGTCCGGCGACTGGGGGACACCGACATTTCCGCCGAACATGAAGATAACCTTATCCTCCGGAAGTCCGAAGGCTTTGCGGATATCCGATTTCGGCGTTTCCGGCATTGGAGATAAGGCTTTTGTATTGGGAAACAGCACCACTTTTTCTGCAGGTACTGCGTTATGCTTTCTGATGTAATCCATATTGACAGGGGACATACAGCCAATCAGGTCTGCCGTGCGGTATAAGGCTTTTTCCTGCATACGGAAATAGCAGTATACGGGGCTTTTTTTGGAAAACAGCCCCAGATCCACGCCGTTTTGCGGAAAGATATCCTTCAGCATTAAAAAGACCGGGGCGCGGAATGTTTTTTTGGCATACGCCGCCGTTTTATAAAAGGAAACGGGAGGCGTTTCAAATAAAATCAGGTCAAATTCTTTGTCCGAAAGGTTTCTGCGGATGGCCTTTTTCAGTAACCGTCCCAAAGTGAGGACGGATAAGCCTTTGCGGATGAGACCCACATTATACATGCTTCCCGTGCGGACACGCAGCACAGAAAGCCCGCGCTCTTCGGAAAACGCAGAGGGAGCGGCGGTTTTGTCACCGTCTGCCACCAGGGCAGTTACACGGTGGCCTGCCTGCGTCAGCGCTTCGGCAAGGTCTGTATATATCGTTGCGCCCTCCTCGGGGCGGGGGAATACCGATGTGATATACAGGATGTTCATGGAGTCCCTCCTCGGTTTCAAGAGTGATTACTGCTTCGGGGTGAAAACATTTTCGGCACGAAGCACGGTGAAAGCGGTGCGAACAAGAATTTTCACGTCCAGTAAAAATGACAGATTACGGACATAGAAGATATCCAGCTGAATCCGGTCCTTCCAGGCGTTGGCGTTTCTGCCGTATGCCTGGGCGTACCCGGTGAGACCGGGCTTTACGGCAAGCTTTTCCGATTCGTTCCCCTCATAAAATTGTTTCTGGGAGGGAAGGTCGGGACGGGGGCCGATAAAACTCATATCGCCTTTTAAAATATTTAAAATCTGGGGAAGCTCGTCTAAAGAATACTTACGGATCCATCTGCCGCAGACGGTGAGACGGGGGTCATCCTCGCCGGAGTAGGTAGAACCGTCGCTGTTGCGGATGTCCGGTGCATTCTGCTTCATGGTACGAAGCTTAAACATGGAAAACACTCTGCCGTCTTTTCCCAGCCGCTTTGCGTTATAAAAGGGAGAGCCTTTGTCTTCTGCCGCAATCAGAATGCAGAGAATCAGGCACACGGGAAACATAAAGGGGAGCAGGCAGAGCGCAAAGAAAATATCAAAAAAACGTTTCAGGAAGGAACGGTACATAAAAAAGCTCCTTTATTATATGGTTGGCTCCTTTTTGCCATACTCTGTATCATACCATATCCCAAAAGAAAAAGCAATAAAATTTCAATTTATACTTGAGAATTTCGGAAATATCGTATATACTATATACATAAAAACTGGTAAATCGTTTCGTAAATAAAAAAAACTGAAAAAAAATCATTTTAAGAATTGACAATTGAAACAATTCGCGATATAATATGGTAAGATAGAATTATTATCTGTGGTACTGTAAGGAGGTACGCCGTGAAAAAATCGACGAAACGGCTCCTGATAGCAGGTATCATTTTAGTGGTTCTTGCCATTGTGGGAACAGTTGCGGTGTATTTTGCGGTCAACACTGTGTTCTCCAAAGTGACACAAACCATTTCAGAATCCGATTTGATGCAAAATGAAAATCAGGAAGTGGAGCTTCCGGTATTATCGGAAGGCGGGCAGACCGGCGAAAAAATTCAGGCAGACATGAATGCCGAAAACATGAAAAAGCTGGAGTCTAAGATTTCTTTTGCAGATAAGTTCGCAGTGCTGACACTTCTGGCAAGCGCGCTTCCGTCAGAAAAGTATTCCGAACTTATGGCAATGACGTCGGGCGGAGTTACGCAGGAAGAGATTTCCGAGGCGTATCAGATTCTCCGCGAAAACCTGACGCCGGAGCAGAAGGATCAGGTCAAGCAGTATTACGGAAAGTATCTGCACCTGCTGGAGGAATAGCCAAACATTATGAAGGTAGCCATGCCTTGGCCCGATGCGGCAGATTCATGGTTAAAATAAAAAAAGTAATAAACAAACATACGAAGGAGTGTTAAGAATGAAAAAGTTTATCTGTGCCATTTTAACATCTGCCTTACTGCTGACCTCTATGGTTCCGGCGTTTGCGGCAAGTGTTGAGGTACCCGAAACAACAATTTCGGAAATTATGAAGGCATTTAATGATTATATGCCTGAGGATCCCAATCAGCGTATCAGAATCTGGAAAGTATTCAAGGCTTATATGCTGGACGGTAACAACGGTATCGATACCATTATCGGTGCATTAGAAGGTGAAAACGAACTTCCTGCAAACGATGATATGCAGAAAGTATTCAACAAGTTTGTTGACGATGTAAAAGGCAGCTATGCGGATGAATTCATTTTCTTCCTGCAGCTGTACAGAGGTACAACCGTTTCTAAAAGACGTGTATCTTTAAACAACTTCGGTAGCGACAACAAAGACTACTCTGAAGAAATCGTAAAAACTCCTCTGGAATTAACAGCCGAAGAAGCAACAGCAGCAGCAAATCTGTTCGCCGGCTACATGACAGAAGAAGGTCAGGACAAATTAGATGTTCATGACATCGACATTGCGAACTTCTTAAATCTGCTGACACCCTTCAACGGTCGTTTCCAGATGACAGAAGACAAAAACGGCGACTTCGTTTTAGCAGACTTCAGCTCCAACTATGCTGAACTGTTAGGCAGCAATATGGACTATGAAGAAGTAAACGGCGTTGAAATCAACGGTTCCACAGACGAAGAAAACGGTTATGACATCCTCTGCGGTGTTGCTGAAATGTTCAACGATTTCTCCGACGAACAGAAAGAAGATTTCAAAGTTGTTTTAGCAAACAAAGAAATCAACCTGTATGACGAAGATGCAGAAGAAGCACAGGATCCTGCTGATAAGAAAGATGATGATGAAGAGAACGAAGATGACGACTCAACATCCTCTAGTTCTTCCTCCGGTTCCGGCACAAGACGTCCTTCTACATCCAAGGATAAGAACAAAGACTTCGAGCTGAAAGCTCCTGAATACGACACAACAGCTCCTGTTCCCAGCGACGTGGAAGCAGATAGCTGGAGCGTTCCCTATGTTATGAACATGACAGGCAGAAAGATCTTCATCGGTTATGAAGACGGCACATTCAGACCTGACATCGGCATCACCCGTCAGGAAATCGCAGTTGCTATGATTCGTGCATTAGGCAGAGAAGCTGACGCGATGATGGCTGCAGAAGCACACACAGGCTTTGCTGATAACGATGTAATCGCTGACTGGTCCAGAGGTTATGTAAACATGGCTGTTTCCTTAGGCTTGTTCAAGGGTTATGAAGACGGCGAATTCAAGCCGAACCGCACAATCTCCAGACAGGAACTGACCACAGTTATCATGAGAGTATTAGAAGAGAAAGTAACAGCTTCCGCTTCTATGAACTACACAGATGCTGACGAAATCCACGGCTACGCTAAGGATTATGTAGGTATGGCTACAAACCTCAGCATCGTTGGCGGATATCCGGACGGCACATTCAAGCCTCTGAACGATATCACAAGAGCAGAAGCTGCTAAGATGCTGTACAACGCTCTTGCATACTATAGCTACTACTTTGCGAAATAAGTAGAACTAATCTATAAGTAAATCAAGACCGCAACGGATAGAAAACGCTTGATACGTTTATATTTGGTTGCGGTCTTTTTACTAAACTGCCGCGTGGTATAAAACTCCTTGCGGTGGTCCCGGAACGATTTTGTTCGGGAAAAATCTATTCAGAAAGAGGGAACACCATGAAAAAAATAATTGCTTTGTTTCTTTCTGCTTTCATGCTGCTGTCCTGCAGTGTGATGGCATCGGCAGAAGGAATTTTAAATTCTGTGTTTGATAAGCTGGCGTCCTACACACCTCAGGAACGCGCTAACCTGATTGCATATGCGCGTCCTTTCGTTACAACAGACGCCGGTGTGGAAGCTGCTCTGGCAAACCTGGAAAGTGGCTCTATGGGCGAAATGATTACAAGTATGTTTGGTGACAATGTGGATAAGGAAACGGTAAAACGCGTGTTCCTGTCCTTTAACTGTATCGATGATGAATCGGAGCTGAGAATTCAGTATGCCGATATTTTCCAGAACAAAGCGGAACTGGAAAAAGTATCTTCCTACACCATCAGCGGCATGAAGGCTATCATGGAAGCGCTGTATGACCGGTCTCCTTCTGCGAAAAAGATTTTCACAGAAGACGGAATCACACCCGGCGTAATCGCCAACATGCTCACCATTATTCCGAAAATCAACGGTGAAAAAGACATGATTGAGTATGATGAAGAAGACGGCTTCACAGTTCTTCATATTGATAAGGATTTTCAGAAAAGCTTTGATGCTGTATGGGAAGGTCACACATTTGACGGCAAAACCGTGACATATGAAAAATTAATCAACAAATTTGTATCTTTCCTGAACACAGATATTTCTGCATCGGATGCGGAAACGGTAGCAAAGGCGTTATCTAATTTAGACATTTGTAAGTACACTGTTACAACCGGTGGTGGCACCGGTGGTGGTACCGGTGGCGGTACAGGCGGTGGTACAGGCGGTGGTACAGGCGGATCTGCCGGAAATACCGGCAACACCGGCTCTGTACAGAAAGACGGATATTCTGTGCTCACAAGCGCAAACGGCGTAACAAAGGAAATGATTGGAAACGGCATTTTAGTGCAGGTTGCAAAGGATGCTCCCGAAATCGTTACCTTTGAAACCGATGCAAAAGCTCCTGTGATGTTTGAAGTGGTTTCCGGCGGACAGGTTCCCGTGGTTTATGCGGTAGCATGTGAGGAAGGCATTCGCGCACAGGTAAAGGCAAACGGAATCTATATTATTAAGGAAGAAGCGTATCCCTTCACCGATGCAAACGGCTGGGGTAAATCTTATATCTCCGCGCTGTATAACCGCGGCATCATAAACGGCAGAACCGCAACCACCTTCGAGCCTGATGCAAGCATCACAAGAGAAGAATTCGTGAAGCTGATTGTGGGAATGTTTAACTTAAGTGAACCAAGCGAAGCCGTTCCCTTCACCGATGTTCAGAGTGGCGCATGGTACTATCCTTATGTGGCAGGCGCGTATAAACACAATGTGGTAAACGGCATTGGTGACGGTCTCTTCGGCACCGGACAGAAAATCAAACGCCAGGATATGGCAAAAATTATCTGCACCGTGTTAGAAGCCAACGGCGTGAAATTACCCGCAGGCACACAGACAGCACTTCTGGATATGGATACGGTCAGCGACTATGCAAAACCCTATGTGCTGGCGGCTTATGATTTAGGCATCATCTCCGGCGACACCGACGGAAACTTCAACCCCAACAATTTTGCAACCAGACAGGAAGCCGCAAAGATGATTTACGGCATGCTGGACGTTTACATTGATTCTTTAGGAGCGAAATAACATTGGACAAAATTTTTGTAAAACTGAAAGAAACCTTTGCTCTTCCTGATAAAGTGATTTCTAATATCATTTCGCTGATTGACGACGGAAACACCATTCCCTTTATCGCGCGTTACAGAAAGGAAATGACAAACTCCGCCGACGACGCACTCCTTCGTAAATTTTATGATAAGCTGAAATCCTTAAGAGCATTGGAAGAAAAAAGAGAAGATGTACTCCGCTTAATCGACGAGCAGGGCGCACTAACCGATGAACTGCGGGAAAAAATCGAAGCGGCGGAAACCCAGACGGAGCTGGACGATTTATATCGTCCCTACCGTCCGAAACGGAAAACCCGTGCTTCCGTGGCAAAGGAAAAGGGATTAGAGCCTTTGGCGGAAATCCTGTTTGCACAAGCTGCATCGCAGGAGGAGACAGACGCTTTGGTATCCTCCTTTGTGGGGCAGACCGTGGAATCCTTGGAAGAAGCGTATCAAGGCGCTATGGATATCATTGCGGAGAATCTTTCCGACAGCGCGCAGGTGCGTGCCTTTATCCGGAAGGGTCTTTATGAGGGCGGCACCATTTCCGTGTCTGCGGCAAAGGATGAGGATAGCAGATATGCTATGTACTATGAATTCTCCGAGTCGGTGAAAAAGATTGCAAACCACAGAATTTTAGCTATCAACCGCGGCGAAAGTGAAGAATTCTTAAAGGTGTCTTTAGACGCCGATGAGGAAGGTCTGATTGCTGCTTTAGCGAAACTGGCGGTGAAGAAAAACGGAACGCCCTACCTTTCCAATATGGTTCAGGCGGCGGTGGAGGATGCGTATAAACGATTGATTGCACCGTCCGTGAAAAACGAAATCCGCGGTCAGCTCACCGAGCGGGCACAGGAATCGGCAATCGATGTGTTTGCCGATAATCTGCAGAGACTTCTCATGCAACCGCCGGTGAAGGGCAAAATTGTGATGGGATTAGACCCGGCGTACCGTACCGGTTGTAAAATCGCAGTTGTAGACGAAACCGGCAAGGTTTTGGATACCACCGTGGTATTCTGCACATTGGAGCATCACGATAAAGCCAAGGCAAAGAAAACTTTGCTGGCTATGATTGAAAAGCATAACGTAGATTTGATTTCCATCGGAAATGGAACTGCTTCCAAAGAATCGGAAATCTTCGTGGCAGATTTAATTAAAGAAACAAAGCATCCCGTGCAGTACGCGGTGGTGAACGAAGCAGGCGCTTCCGTATACTCTGCGTCCGAGCTGGGAACCGAAGAGTTTCCCGATTTCGATGTGGCGCAGAGAAGTGCGGTTTCCATCGCCAGAAGATTGCAGGATCCGCTGTCCGAGTTGGTAAAGATTGAACCCAAATCCATCGGCGTAGGACAGTATCAGCACGATATGAACCAGAAAAAGCTGGACGAAGCGCTTCTGGGCGTGGTGGAGGATTGTGTTAACGCAGTAGGCGTTGACCTGAACACCGCCTCTGTTCCTCTCCTTTCCTATATTTCTGGCATCAATAAAACCGTTGCCAAAAACATCGTGGCATACCGGGAAGAGGAAGGAAAGTTTACCGAGCGCAAGCAGCTCCTGAAGGTGAAGAAGCTGGGTGCAAAAGCTTATGAGCAATGTGCCGGATTCCTTCGGATTACCGACGGAAAAAATCCGCTGGATGCAACCTCCGTGCACCCTGAATCCTACGCGGCGGCAAAGGTGCTTCTGGAAAAAACAGGCGTTGCCATCGGCAATATCGACAGAACGCAGTTTGCGGAGAACATCAAGAATGTGGACTTAAAAGCGGCGTCCGATGAGACGGGCACCGGCGAGATTACCCTGCGTGATATTATCGAGGCAATTGAAAAGCCTGCCCGCGACGTGCGTGACGAGCTGCCGAAACCCATCCTGCGGTCTGAGCTGATGTCTTTAGAGGACTTAAAGCCCGGCATGGTGCTGACGGGAACGGTCCGCAACGTTATCGACTTCGGTGCTTTCGTGGATATTGGCGTGCATCAGGACGGTCTGGTGCATATTTCCGAAATCTGTGAGCGCTATATCAAGCATCCCAAAGAGGCTTTGAGCGTGGGTGATGTGGTTTCCGTGAAGGTTTTAGGCGTGGAAACCGGAAAGGGCAGAATCTCTCTTTCCATGAAACAAGCAAAATAGACAAAACAACAAAATTTCAGGGGCGTCTTTTTGGCACCCCTGATTTCTTTTTATGCAATGTTACCAAATAAATTGATGAATTTTTGTTCAAAAAGAGACTAACAATTGAGGGAAGTTTATGTTATAATAAGTATAGTCTGTTCAGAGTGCATCATTGCGCCCGCGAGCAGAAAGAAATGTTTATAATATTAATGAATATAAAATTTTGGAGGTTGTATTGAAATGGCAGGTTTAAATCTGAAAGGTATTTACAAAAGATACCCCGGCGGCGTAACAGCAGTTGGTGACTTCAATTTAGACATCGAAGACAAAGAGTTTATCGTACTGGTAGGTCCTTCCGGTTGCGGTAAATCCACAACACTGAGAATGATTGCAGGTCTGGAAGATATTTCCGAAGGCGAACTGTACATCGACGACAAGCTGATGAACGAAGTTCCCCCGAAAGACAGAGATATCGCAATGGTTTTCCAGAACTACGCTCTGTATCCTCATATGACAGTTTATGATAACATGGCTTTCGGTCTGAAACTGCGCAAAATGCCCAAAGATCAGATCAAAGAAAGAGTAACAGAAGCTGCAAGAATCCTGGACATCGAGCACCTGCTCGACAGAAAGCCCAAGGCCCTGTCCGGTGGTCAGCGTCAGCGTGTTGCTTTATGTCGTGCTATCGTTCGTGA
>JAFQLU010000061.1 GCA_017396465.1 Clostridia bacterium
CTTCTTATCTTCTTCAGAGATGTCGGGGTTGTTCTTTACGGTTTTGCCGTATACGCCGTATTCATGCTCTGCAGCCAGTGCTGCGCCTTCTTCCATAACTGTGAACTTTTCGCCGGCTACCTTACATACGGGGCATGCTTCGGGGGGCATTTCTCCTTCGTGAACATAACCGCAAACGGGACATACAAATTTTTTCATAACTGTTACCTCCATTATATTGTAAAATTTTTTAATTAACTGATTTTATGCCGTTTTTGATTTCCGGCAGGCACGGCAGGTGCCGTACACATAAAGCTGATAAAAATCCGCCTGAAATTCATCATCCAGATTTTCATCCAGAATTTTCTTGGGAAGGGCAAAGAACAAATCATACACGCCGTCGCACTCTGTGCAGACAAAATGCTGATGGTCGGAAGTGTCCGCATCGAAATGATCCGTTTTGCCGTTGGTGGTGAGGCGGACGACTTTTCCCATTTCGCAAAGCTGATTGCAGTTGCGGTAAACCGTTGCCAGGCTCAGCTTGGGAAAATCCTGCTTCAGGTCGGAATAAATCCGCTCCGCAGTGGGATGCTCCTTGGTGCCCCTCAGGTATTCCAGAATGGATTCCCTTTGTTTGGAGAAGTTCATGTTGGCACCTCCTTCAAAACTAAAAATGATAATCATTATCGATTACAGCTTTATTATAACCGTTCTTTTCTCATTTGTCAAGTACTTTTTTTCAATTTTTTTAAAATTTTATTGAAAAGGCGATAAAAACTTGCTATAATGGAAGTATCTCTTTTGGATAATCAATTTCTATATTATATATTTAGGAGTGTATCCCGTGCGTTTATCAATTTTAGAAAAAAGAAAATACCGGAAGCATATATCTTCCGATAAAGATCTGATCACTAAAAATCCCAGTCCGGCACTGTCTGAGGCATTGAAGGCTGCCCGTATTAACCTGATGTATTCTCTTTCGGATATTGAAGGTGGAAAGTGTGTTTTAGTGACCTCGGCTTTGGCTGCAGAGGGCAAAACCACCTCCTGCATCAATCTTGCCGTCTCTTTAGCGCAGACAGAATCCCGTGTCCTTTTGGTGGATGCAGATATGCGTCGCCCCAGAATACATAGCTATCTGGGATTAAAAAATAAGGAAGGTATTGCTAACTATCTTGGTGGTTTCTGTGAACTCAAAGATATTATAATCCGCATGGATGAGCATAATCTGGATGTTATCACCGCCGGAAACCTGCCTCCTAACCCCACAGAGCTGTTAGCTTCCAAAAAGATGCAGAACTTCATTGCTCTGGCAAAAGAAAACTACGACTATATTCTGTTCGATACCCCTCCGGTTAACATTGTTGCCGACTCTTTAACCCTGGCGCGTCTGGTATCTAACGTTGTATTTGTATGCAAGTGTGGCGCAAGTATTACATCGGAAATCAAGAAGGCACTTTCTTCCTTAAAATTTGCCGATGCAAAAATCTTAGGCTTCATCACCATTGATGCTCACGAGAAAAAGAAGAAAAAAGGAAGTTACTCCGGTTATTACTATTATTATAGCGACGACGAGTCGTAAGAAGGTGAATTTGTGAGGTATATTGATTTTCACACTCATATTCTGCCCGAAATGGATGATGGGGCAAAATCCGTCCGCGAATCGGTTGCCATGCTGAAGGCGGCAGAAAAAAGCGGTGCAAAAACGGTTATTTTAACACCGCATTATCAGACCGCTATGCCCATATCCGAATTTTGTGCCAAACGGGACGAGAAGCTTTCCTTATTAAAATCTGCCATGAAAAAGGATGGCGGAAAGTTTCCAAGACTTCTGTTGGGAGCAGAGGTCGCAATAGACGGCTCCCTCTGTGACAAGCCGGATTTGGAAAAGCTGTGCATCGAAGGAACGGACCTGCTCCTTTTGGAGCTTCCCTATTCTTCCTGGAACGACTGGCATTTTCAGGAAGTATACCGCGTGATTGCCGAGCGGAACTTAAGCCCCGTGATGGCGCATATCGAGCGGTATTTAAAGCGCCCCAAGGACATTGAAAAAATCGACAAGCTGATTTCCATCGGCGCCCGGTTTCAGATTAATGCAGAGCCTTTCCTCACATTTTCCGGAAAACGCATCATCCGAACCCTTGCGGCAGAAGGACTGATTTCTGCCATCGGCTCGGACTGTCACAGTTTAAGGCGCCGTTCCCCCGATATTTCCTACGCTATGGAGGTTTTTGCCAAGAAATTCGGCGATGCTTTTATCGATTATCTCTACAATAAATCCGAAAAGCTTTTATCGGAACATTCCAACAAATAAGGAGAGAAGCACATGAAGTTACAAGAGTTGCAAACCATCTTACACGCAACCTTCGTTACCGGTCCCGACGGCTGGGAAGAAACAGAAGTGAAAGCCGCCTGCGGCTCCGACCTGATGAGCGACGTTTTGGCATTCGTAAAGGATCAGGGTATCCTGCTGACAGGGCTTGTGAATCCCCAGGTTATCCGCACGGCTGAAATGATGGACATCAAAGTGATTGTCTTTGTTCGCGGCAAGGTTCCCGGCGAAGAAGTCATAGAACTGGCAAAAGACCTGGATATGGTTATCCTGCGCACGGAAAATCCCCTGTATGTCGCCTGCGGAAAGCTCTATAAAGAAGGCCTTCCCGGCAGCAGGGAGGATATATGATATGCCAAATGTAAAACTGCATTATGATATTGACGGAAACGATTTCACCGTTGCAGGGCAAGCGTCCAGCAACTTAAAAAAGGTATTGAAGCAGCTGGGTGTTTCTACCGAGGTGATTCGTAAAGCCGCCATTTCCATGTACGAAGGCGAAATCAACACCGTAATCCACGGCAAAGGCGGTGCGGCTGATGTGGAAATCTCCACCGACAAGCTGATTATCACCTTCACGGACCACGGCCCCGGCATCAAGGATATTTCCCAGGCGATGCAGGAGGGCTTTTCCACCGCAACCGATGAGGCGCGGGAGCTGGGCTTCGGTGCCGGCATGGGCTTGCCCAATATGAAAAAATATTCCGATGCACTCAACATTTCCTCCGTGTTAGGCGAGGGAACTACTGTTGAAATCATCATTCATCTGACTTAATCCGACTCCCCATGAAACGGAGGTGTCACATATGGAGCCGAATAACACACCACTGAGTCACTCTGTTACACTGGATAAAGCAAAATGTAAAGGATGTACCGCATGCCTGAAGCGCTGCCCCACGGAGGCAATCCGCATCCGGGACGGAAAGGCAAAAATCCTGCAAGACCTCTGCATCGACTGCGGAGAATGCATTAAGGTTTGCCCCTACCACGCAAAGCAGGCAGCAACCGATCCTTTCGAGGATTTACAGAAATACAAATATAACATTGCCGTACCGGCACCCACGCTGTACGGACAGTTTCATAATTTAAAGGACATCGACTATGTGCTGAACGGTCTTCTCGCCATCGGGTTCGATGATGTGTACGAAGCCGCAAAAGGCACAGAAGCAATTACTGATCTGACACTGAAGTTGCTCGCCGAGGGAAAACTGGAAAAACCGGTGATTAACTCCGCCTGCCCGGCGGTTATCCGCTTAATCTCCGTCCGGTTCCCCAGCCTGATTTCTCACATTCTGCCCGTTGTGGCGCCGGTGGAAGCGGCGGCAATGGCGGCACGAAAGGAAGCCGTGGAAAAAACGGGGCTTTCTCCCGAGGATATCGGCGTGTTCTTCATTTCGCCCTGCGCGGCAAAGGCGACCACGGTGCAAAATCCCTTGGGGCTGAAAGCTTCTCCTATCAGCGGCGTTTTGTCCATGAAGTCCGTTTACATGAAGCTTCTGCCGGCTTTAGGTAAGCTTTCCGAAATCAAGCCCATAAGCACCTCATCCTTAGAGGGCATCAGTTGGGCGAGAATCGGCGGCGAAATCAAGGCCCTTTCCCGCGGAAAATGCTTGTCGGTGGACGGCATTGACAACATCATCTCCCTCTTTGAGGAAATTGAAGACGACGAAAATTTAGATATCGATTTTATCGAGGCACTTTCCTGCACCGGCGGCTGTGTCAGCGGTCCGCTCACGGTGGAAAACGGATATGTTGCCAAGATGCGGATAGTGGAAATCGCAAAAGCGCAGGGCAAAAAAGATCTGCCCCGCACTCCCATCGACTTAACGGATGAAGAGCTCACCTGGAGCGAGCCCATCAAATACCGCAACAATATGTATTTAGACGAGGACTTTGCTGTTGCCATGCAGAAGCTGGAGCAGATTGAAACCATTTACCGCGACCTGCCTCAGATTGACTGCGGCTCCTGTGGCTCTCCCACCTGTAAATGTCTGGCAGAAGACATCGTCCGCGGATACGCCGACGAAATCGAGTGTATTCATAATTTAAGAAAACGCCTGCAATCCCTGCAGCAGGAAGCGGAATAATAAAAACACAGGAAAAGCGGCAAACTCTGTCGCTTTTCTTTTACCCGAAAGGAGCTATGTGCATATGTTAGCGAGTGAACTTGCAAAAACATTAGGTCTTGAAACCGTAAACGCCGGCGAAACCGACAACGAGGTAACCGGCTGCTATATCGGAGATATGCTGAGCGTTGTGATGTCGAGAGCCGAGGAAGGGGACATCTGGCTCACCGTGCAGGCAAACGTCAATATTGACGCCGTTGCCGTGCTGACGGGCATTTCTGCCATCGTTATCGTAGAAGGCATGAAGGCAGATGAAGACACCGTGGCAAAAGCCAAAGCGCAGGATATCACCATTTACCAGTCCGATGATACGGCATATGCACTTGCCTGCAAAATCAGCGAACTGATATGAGATACTTCTGTGATTTGCATATCCACTCTGCCCTGTCCCCTTGTGCAGACAAGGATATGACGCCCAACAACATTGTAAATATGGCGGTTCTGTGCGGACTTCATATGATTGCCATCACGGACCATAACTCCATCGGCAACGTGGAGGCGGCAATGAAGGTGGCGAAAGACCTTCCTATCACCGTAGTTCCCGGCATGGAGCTGGAAACCATGGAGGAAATTCATTTTGTTTGCCTCTTTCCCACGCTGGAAATTGCCAGGGAGTTTGACAGCTGGCTTTCTTCATACCGCATGCCCATCAAAAACCGCCCCGAGATTTTCGGCGAGCAGCTTTATATGAACGAAAATGACGAGGTGGTGGGAACAGAAGATCTTTTGTTGGTCACCGCAACCACCTGCTCTATCTACGATGCGGCGCCCGTGGTGCGTCGGCTGGGCGGCGTGATTTACCCTGCCCATGTGGACAGAAGTTCCTACAGCGTAATTTCCAACTTCGGCACCGTGCCGGAGGATTTAGGCTTCACTGCCGTGGAAATCTCTTCCCGTATCACCAAGGAAGAAGCCCTGGCAAAATACCCCTACCTTGAGAAATACCAAATCGTTACCGATTCCGATTCTCATTATTTAGACACCTTTTACGACACACAAAACGCCATTGAGCTTCCGGAATGCACGGCGAGCGCGTTAATCGAAAAGCTTTCCCGACCCATAATCTAAAACAGCAAAACCCTCCCGCTATTGGAGCCCATCTGAATGTGCCGACAATACCCGGGAGGGTTTTCTTTTATACTCTTATTTGATTTCCTGCTCTAAATGCTCAAACAGCTCCGATGTGAAAAACTCTGTCACGGTAATCTCCAATCCGTCACATATCTTCTTGATGGTGGAAATCGTAGTGCTGTTGTTTCGCCCACTTGTAATATTGTTCAAGGTGGACTGCGTGATACCACAAGTGTTGGAAAGCTTGTTCACCGTCAGTTGTCGCTCCTCGCACAATCCTAAAATTCGTTGTTTCACCGCTTCACCGATTGTCATATTCCTCACCTCATCCCATACTCTTAAATACAATTTTAACCTTTTTGAGTTAAAAACATTACCTCAATTGAGTTGACTTTTGTTTTATAGTATGATATACTGAAGTTAACGTATACCGTTGACATTCTTCTTTCTGTATGATATAATAATTTTACCAACATAAATGCAGTATAAAGAGGTGATTTATGGTGAATTTTACCAAAAAATGTTTGATTGCCGCTCTTGCCTGCGTGCTTCTGACAGGAACGGCAAGCGCCGCATCCCATGTGCGTGTGTATGTGAACGGAATGCGTGTGAACGAGGATGTGATACTACAGAACGACCGAACATATGTTCCTCTGCGCGCTGTCAGCGAAGCTATGGGCGCTCAGGTTGACTGGGACGGCAACACCTCCAGCGCCTATATCACTTTCTCCGAAGATGATGCCATTGCGCAGCTTGTGGAAAATGTTAGCCCCTCGGTGGTCACCATTGTGGGAAACTATAACGACGGCTCCGATTCCGGACAGTTTAATAACCCCACCATGCACGGAAGCGGCGTGATTTATAAAAATAACGGACATATCATCACAAATGCGCATGTGGTAAAGGATATTAAAAATCTGACCGTTGTGCTGAGCAGCGGTGAAACCTATCCCGGCAGAGTGCTGTTTTCCGACGAGGCGGCAGACCTTGCTATTGTGAAAATCGAAAAGCTGGGGCTCACCCCCATCACCATGGCTGACCCTTCTACCATCGTTTCCGGAAAAACGGCAATCGCCATCGGCACGCCTATTTCCCTTTCCATGCGGAACACCGTAACCAAAGGCATCATCAGCGGTGTGGATGTGGTTCTGCCGGACTCCCACTATAAAATTCTTCAGACGGATGCATCTGTAAATCCCGGAAACTCCGGCGGCCCGCTTTTAAATATCCGCGGCGAGCTGGTGGGTATCAACACCAGCAAATTTGCCGGCGTGGGAATTGAGGGCATGTGCTTTGCCATTCCGGTGGACACCGTGACGCACGCCATTTCCCAGTTCGAGCAGCACGGAAAGATTCTCCGTCCTGCCCTGCCCTTCACACTTCAGGAAAGCTGGGAGGCAAAGATTGGTCTTCCCACCTTAAAGGGATTGACCGTGAAAAATGTTTCCGGCGGAGAGCTGGCAAACGGCGATGTGATAACAGCATTGAACGACATTCCCGTTCACAGTCTCGCCGATTGGAACGAGGCAATCAAGGGCACCTACACAGGCAATGGCATCACCGTTACCTTCACCCGTGGTGGTGAAGCCTATGTAAGTCATCTGACAAACTAATGTAAAGGAGACAGAAAAATGAAAAAATGGATTGTAATGTTACTTTCGGCGCTGCTGATGATAACCCCTATCACCGGCTTTGCGGAAGAAAGTGCAGAAAAAGTGGAAATCAGCTTCAGCGTAGGCGATGATACGCTACAGATTAACGGCACAGGTGTGCAGGTAGAAAAGCCATACATTGCAGGCGTTGGCGTAACGCTGGTGCCCCTGCGTGTTATTACGGAAGCCTTCGGCGCCACCGTAGAATGGGTTGCAGAAACACAGACCATTCTCCTTTCCTATCCGGATGTGAAAATCGTTTTGCAAATCAATAACCCCGTTGCAGAAGTAAACGGCAAAGCTGAAGCGCTCCTGTACCCTCCCGAACTGACGGCAAACGGCTTTACCATGGTTCCTCTGCGTTTCATTTCCGAAACCTTCGGTGCCACCGTTTCCTTTGATGAGGCGACCTCCCGGATAACCGTCTTAAAAGAATCTGTATCCCAGGAAGGCTCCCTGGTGCAGGGCGCCATCGAGGAAAGCCGTGTGGGCGACAGCTACTATAAATGGTCTATGGATACGCCTGTCGGCATGGAAATGATTGAGCGTAGCTTCGACGGAATCCACACAGCTTTTCAGAAGGACGAAAATAACACCATCGAAATCATAATTATGCCCACAGAAAAGGACTATGATTTTGAACGGGATTTTTCCGGAATCAAGCAAACTCTGCAGAATATGACTCTGGTTGCGGCAGATAAAGATACTTCAGATGCCAACAAAAAAACCATGCATTTTCAGGCAAAAGATAAATCTACATTTATAGATTTCTGGATGTATGTAACCAAAGATTTCACCTATTCCGTAGCAGGTTCCTTCGATGCAGCTGACACCGAAACCAGAACGGAAGGCAGTCGTATCCTTAAAAGCTTTGATTTATCTTTTACCAACAGCGATACCTATGACCTTTCCAATGTGAAAGACGGCTACCGCACATTCCATGCAGAAAGCATGAATTTTAAAATTAATGTTCCCCGGAACTTCTATATGTCCAGCTCGGAAGACATCGAAAATGAATTCACCTTCCGCAGCTTAGACCTTGACGATGATGTTTCCCTCATCAGCGTGGGAATCTACTCCGCCAGCGCAGTAGGCTCTGCAAAGGAATTGGCGGAAAAGGACTATAACCACAACAAAAATCTGCTGAATCCGGAGCTGGCAACCTTCAGCGCCATCAAGGAGCAGATTTACACCAACTTTAAATCCTTTGAATACACCAATGAAATTCACTGCAAATCGGAAGATTCCTATAAAAGAGATGTGTTCTTCTCTCTGGGTTCTTATGTGTATAATGTCAGCGTAACATCAAAACTTCCGGATCCCATGGCGGCATCCACCGTGAACGCCATTTTAAACAGCATCGTTTTGGAAAAAATTGATTCCGATGCGGTTGGCATCCTGATGCGAAACGATATGGAAACCGACGGGTTCTACACCGTTGAGGGTACCAAATTCACCATGCAGGTTCCTGCAACCTACAGTGAGGTTTCCAACACGGGCGATTCTGTTCTTCTGATGGACAACAGAACCGCAACACTGATGCAGATAGATGTTGAATACAGCGACGGCGCACAGTTTAAAGATGTGATGGACTTTGCCCGCTCCCGTGAACGGGAACTGAAAACCGATAAGGAAGTTACCATCTTAAAATCAACAGAGCAGATTAAGCTAGACGATGCTCGTTTCTCCGAATTACTCTACGTTACCGAAACGGAGGACAGCAAATCCTACACCCGTGAGATGATTGGCATGAAAAACTGGCAGGTTCTCTTCGTTACTGTAATATATAACGAGTTGACCTACGGAAAAACCCTTCTCAAGGAAACGGACGAAATGCTTAAATCCATTGCAATCAAATAAATCCATGCAGGCTCTCCCCTATCAAGGGAGAGCCTGTTTCAGTTTATTTACATTTTTGGAAAACCGCTTGACTTCCCCAATAGATATGATACAATGAAGAAAAAAGCGAAAGGATGTATTTTTATGAAAACACCCGAAACCTCAAGACTGTTCACTAAAAAAACAGATCCGAAATCCGGCGTGGAATATTATCTTTTAACTCATAAAATCACCAAGTACCAGCAGGGCTTTTATTTCTGCAACGACTGCATGACAAAGGACGGCAGATACCTGTGGTTCTATGTGGCGGCGTATGACAGCTTATATCGTCTTCTGGGCGTAATTGATTTTAAAGAAGACGATATATATTTCTTTGAAGACTCCATCTTTTTTGATGCCACTCCTTATATCGATGTGGACACGGGCGATGCATATTATGTGTATCGCAACAGCATTTATAAGCACGGTCCCAAAAAGGGCGACGAAGCAGAGCTTGTGGTCACCGTTCCCACCAAGGGCGCAGTGCGCCATCTGGCAACGCACCTGACCAGAACGCCCGACAAAAAGGAATTTCTTTTAGATATTTTAGAAGGCAACCACACCGCATATGTGGGCAGTGTGAATATCGAAACCGGCGTATTCACCAAGTGGGCAGACTGCGATTTTAACACCAATCACGGTCAGATGAACCCCGTAAACCCCGATATTGCGCTGGCGGCATACGATTATTATGACGATATCATCACCGGCGAAAGCTTTGCCATTCCTTTTGATGAAAACGGAAACTATCTGCGTTTGTGGACCATCACGAGAGACGGAAAACGCACCACCTATCCGCCGCACAACGATTTTGCCACCCACGAATTCTGGTCGGCAGACGGCAAGAAGATTTACTATGAAAACCCACAGGGGATTCACAGAATCAATATTGAAACCGGCGAGCATGTCAATGTGCATGAATGCAACGCATGGCACGCCTTTGCCAACGAGGATGAAACCCTGTATTTATACGACACCAAGATGGTGCCTGATGATGAATTTTACCGCGGCGGCCCTGCGGCGGTGCGGTTCTATAACGCCGTAACCGACAAGGAAATTGACGTGGCATCCTACTTAATCCCCACCGGCTCACCGGAAAAGCCCTTTAACTACCATCCCGACCCCCACCCGCGCTTTGTTGGAGACGAAAAATATGTTCTCTTCACCACCTCCGAATGTGGCGGTTTGGACATTGCTATGGTAAAAACCCGGCATCTGATTGAGATGACAAAATAGTTTTTGGCAACGCCGAATTTCCGTTTTTGCTTTTTTGCCCAAAAAACGGCAAAAAGGGCACCCACATTTCGTCAGTGTGAAGACTTGAAAAATTTGGCAGATTTTGTTATACTGTATAACGGACATGAAAAGAGGGTACCGAAAAACCCTCTTTTTTCATGCTAACATTTCAAAAGAAGGTGCAAATTTTGAGTAAGTTTTATTTAAAACCCAAACTGTTTTCCGTAATGAAAACCTACACAAAGGAACAGGCGATAAAAGATATCATTGCCGGCATCATCGTTGCCATTATTGCTCTGCCCCTCTCCATCGCTTTGGCGCTGGCATCGGGCGTTGAGCCTGCCTGCGGCGTGTATACCGCTATTGCGGCAGGTTTTGTCGTTTCCTTTTTAGGCGGAAGCCGTGTGCAGATTGCAGGCCCTACGGCGGCATTTGCCACCATCGTTGCCGGAATTGTGGCAACCCAGGGAATGGACGGGCTGTTTTTAGCCACCATTATGGCAGGTGTTATGCTGATATTAATGGGCGTGTTCAAGTTAGGTTCCCTCATTAAATTTATTCCCTACACCATCACCACCGGCTTTACCTCCGGTATCGCCGTAACCATTTTAGTGGGTCAGATTAAGGATTTTCTGGGGCTGACCTATGCAGAAGGCGTAAAACCCATTGAAACCATGGAAAAAATCATGGCAAACATAGAAGCCATTTCCACCTTCCATTGGGAAGCGCTGTTGGTCGGCGCCGTTTGCCTTGCGATTTTAATTATTTATCCCAAATTCGAAAAACGTGTGCCCCCTTCGCTGATTGCAGTTGTTGTGGGTGCTCTCATGGTTAAATTCATTCCGGGACTGGATGACGGTGTATTCACCATCGGCGAATTATACACCATTCCCCAGGGCCTTCCCCATATGGATTTCGGCAGCATGGATTTCAGCTTTGCCAAAATGATGGAAGTGTTCCCCGATGCCTTCACCATTGCGATTTTAGCAGCAATTGAATCTCTGCTTTCCTGCGTTGTGGCAGACAGTATGGTAAACTCCCGTCACAACTCCAATATGGAGCTGGTTGCGCAGGGTGCAGGTAACATCGCTTCCGTGCTCTTTGGCGGTATCCCTGCTACAGGCGCTATCGCAAGAACCGCCGCAAATGCAAAAAACGGCGGAAGAACCCCCATCGCAGGTATGGTGCACGCCGTGGTTCTGCTTTTGGTGCTTCTGTTCTTGATGCCCCTGGCAGGCCTCATTCCCATGCCCTGCATCGCGGCAATCCTCTTTATGGTTGCTTATAACATGAGCGAATGGAAGAAGTTTGTTTCCGTTGTAAAATCTGCTCCCAAGAGCGACATCATCGTTATGGTTACCACCTTTGTGCTCACCGTTGTTTTCGACCTGGTTATCGCTATTGAGGTTGGTATGATTTTAGCGGCAATGCTCTTCATGAAGCGCATGAGCGACGAAGCAGCAGTAACCGGATGGACATATCCCGACAGCGAAAACGACGCCGACAGCTTGGACTTAAAGGTTGTTCCCCAGCATGTTCGCGTGTATGAAATCAGCGGTCCAATGTTCTTCGGCGTGGCAGACAAGATTTTAGACGACATCATTTTAAAGGATTTCACCAAGTGCTTAGTGCTTCGGATGCGCGCCGTTCCCGCTATGGACGCAACCGCAATGAATGCCCTTTCGCAGCTGCAGAAAAAATGTGCTTCAAAGGATGTTCACCTGATTCTTTCTCATGTAAATCCCCAGCCCTTGGAGGTTATGAAAAAGTCCGGCTTCTTTGATGCCGTTGGCGAAGAAAACTTCTGCCCCCATATCGATGATGCATTAGCCCTTGCGGCAAGAAAATAAGTAAGTACACAAAAGAGGTGTGGCATGAACCGACCCCCAAAAGTTAGACCAAAAATCTAACGATTGGGAGGTCGGTTTTTTCGTGGCAAAATATAGTTTTGAATTTAAGAGAAAGGTAGTACAAGAATACTTAGATGGGAGAGGTAGTTTTCAAACAATTGCAAAA
>JAFQLU010000062.1 GCA_017396465.1 Clostridia bacterium
GAATGCTTTTTACCAGATTATATACATCGATACCCTTATCATCGCAGATTTTCTTTGCTTCTTCGATGGAAGAAATGCCGTGCTTCGCCAGCTCTGCGTTGATCTGGTCGATTCTTCTTTCATAACTTTCAAATAAAGCCATTGTATGCTACCTCCTTAATTATTCGTGACGAGGATCGATGAGCTTCGCTTCATCGTCAACTCTGCCGTACTGACCGCTTGCTTTTTCTAATGCTTCGTTAGCATCCATGCCTTTAGCGATCATTTCCATCATTTTGCCCAGGTGAACGAATTTGTAGCCGATGATTTCGCCGTTATCGTCCACTGCGATCTTTGTGATGTAACCTTCAGCCAGTTCTAAGTATCTGGGACCTTTTTCTAAAGTAGCGTAGGTTGTACCAACCTGAGAACGCAGACCTTTACCTAAGTCTTCCAGACCTGCGCCGATGGGCAGACCGTCTTCGGAGAAAGCAGTCTGTGTACGACCGTAAACAATCTGGAGGAACAGCTCTCTCATAGCTGTGTTGATAGCGTCACAAACCAAGTCTGTGTTTAAAGCTTCTAAAATAGTTTTACCAACTAAGATTTCGGAAGCCATAGCAGCGGAATGTGTCATACCGGAGCAGCCAACTGTTTCAACCAGAGCTTCCTGAATGATACCTTCCTTTACGTTTAAGGTAAGCTTACATGTACCCTGCTGAGGTGCACACCAGCCGATACCGTGTGTCAGACCGGAAATGTCTTTCACTTCTTTTGCCTGTGTCCATCTACCTTCCTGAGGGATGGGCGCAGGACCATGATATGCGCCTTTGGTTAAAGGACACATATGTTCTACTTCTGCGGAATATTTCATGACAAAATTGCTCCTTTCAAAATTGATTTCATGATAAATAATGTCATACCTAAATAATTATAACACAACGATAAAAATTTGTCAATTTTATATCTTGGAAAATAATGCAGAAAAAAAGGGAATTGTTTTGGGGATTTTGGACAAAAAACAGCAGGTGAATCAAACCTTCTTTATTCTACTGAAATTTTTTCAGAATTTTCCGTAATTTTTTTTGTAATATCCCCTTGACAAACGGGCGATTTTGGTGTAGAATAGTACAGGTGTTCAGGTTCAAAGCTTTACACCATACAGTTTCGAGGTGTTAAACATGGGAAAAGATTTTGAAACAGCGGTGCTTTTAGACTTTTACGGCGACTTGCTCACCGACAAGCAGGCACAGACGCTGGACCTTTATTATAATGAAGATTTATCCTTGGCGGAAATTGCAGAGCCTTTGGGCATCAGCCGTCAGGGCGTGCGCGATTCCATCAAGCGCGGCGAAAAGCAGCTTCACGATTTAGAAGAGACATTAGGTCTTGTGAAGCGGTTCCGAGATGTGAAGAGCGATATGGTGGAAATCGGAGAAATGTTTGATGAAATCCGGAATTATATCCAGACCTTCATCCATTCCGACAAGCTTTCTGCGGCGGTGGACAAAATTGCCGAAAAGCTGGACGCCATAAACGATAAGCTGTAACATACGCAAACACCAAAAACCGACGAAAGGAGCGTTTGATTTTGGCATTTGAAAATCTCTCGGAAAAATTAAGCTCTGCCTTAAAAAAATTAAAGGGCAAGGGCGTTGTATCGGAAAAAGACATCAAAGAATCCATGCGCGAAATCAAATTAGCGCTTCTGGAAGCCGATGTTAACTATAAAGTTGTTAAAGAATTTATTGCCAATGTGTCTGAACGCGCCGTGGGTGCCGACGTTTTGGAAAGCCTCACGCCCGGTCAGCAGATTATAAAAATCGTTAACGATGAGCTGACCAAGCTCATGGGAAGCGAAAGCAGCCGGATTGAGTTCGGCAAAAAGATGCCCACCGTCGTGCTGATGGCAGGTCTGCAGGGTGCAGGTAAAACCACATTCTGTGCAAAGCTTGCCGGATTCATGCGAAAGAAGCATAACAAGCGTCCCTTGCTTGTTGCCTGCGATATTTACCGTCCCGCCGCTGTAAAGCAGCTGGAGATTGTGGGTAAGCAGTTAGACATTCCCGTGTTCCAGATGGGAACCCAGGTTTCCGCCGTGGAGATTGCGACCTCTGCAATTGAGCACGCAAAGCAGCACGGCAACGATTTCGTAATTATCGATACCGCCGGCCGTCTTCATATTGACGATGACTTAATGCAGGAGCTGGAAGACATCAAGGCGGCAGTAACCCCCGATGAAATTCTTCTGGTTATCGACGCGATGACCGGTCAGGATGCGGTAAACATCGCCGAATCCTTTAACGCGCGCTTAGAAATCAGCGGCGTGATTATGACCAAGCTGGACGGTGACACCCGTGGCGGTGCGGCGCTTTCCGTTAAAGCCGTAACCGGCAAGCCCATCAAGTTTGTGGGCGTGGGCGAAAAGCTTTCCGACATTGAAGAATTCCATCCCGACAGAATGGCTTCCCGTATTTTAGGAAGCGGCGACGTGCTTTCCTTAATCGAAAAAGCACAGGCAACCTTTGATGAGCAGGATGCGGCGAAATTAGAAGAAAAAATCCGCCGTAACACCTTCAATTTAGATGATTTTCTGGCGCAGATGCAGCAGATGAAAAAAATGGGACCCTTGTCCCAGCTGGTGAAGATGATTCCCGGTATTAACGCCAAAGCCATCGACGATGCCAACATCGACGAGCGCAAGCTGGACCGTGTGGAAGCCATCATCAAGTCTATGACCATGAAGGAGAGAGAAAATCCCTCCATCATCGATGCCAGCCGTAAAAAGCGTATTGCGGCAGGTAGCGGAAACCAGGTTTCCGACGTGAATCTTCTTTTGAAACAGTTTGAGCAGATGCAGAAAATGATGAAGCAGTTCACCGGCGGTATGATGCCCGGTATGCGGAGAATGAAAAAGAAGAAAAAGAAAAAATAATCTCGTTTGTTATGTAAATTAACATACAATAAAAATGCAGGAGGTGAAATCACAATGGCAGTTAAAATGAGATTAAGAAGAATGGGTGCAAAGAAAGCTCCTTTCTACAGAGTTGTAGTTGCTGACTCCAGATATCCCAGAGACGGTAGATTCATCGAAGAAATCGGCACATACAACCCCATGACTGAGCCCGCTCAGATCAAAATCGATCATGAAAAAGCAAAGAAATGGCTCGGCAACGGCGCTCAGCCCACAGATACTGTTAAAGTTCTGCTGAAGAAAAGTGGAATCACACAGTAATGGTGCATAGGTTGCACAAATTTTGTGCAACCTGCGCTCCAAGAACTTAAAGGAGAAAAAAATGAAAGAATTGTTAGCAGTTATTGCGAAAGCACTGGTGGACGAACCCGATCAGGTTTCCATTAACCAGATCGACGGCGAGCAGTCCGTAGTCCTCGAGCTGAAGGTTGCAGATTCCGATATGGGAAAAGTAATCGGTAAGCAGGGCAGAATTGCAAAATCCATCCGTACCGTTATGAAAGCTGCTGCAAACCGTGAAAATACACACGTTGTAGTAGAAATCGTTCAGTAACATTCGCAAATAAATCGACATTTTGGTCATTGTAAAACGCCACGGCAATTGCCGTGGCGTTTATACGTTTTGTAAGGTTTTTCAATGCTGTAAAAAGCTTGATTTTGCTATTTTTATGTGATATAATAATTATCAACCACAACAATAATTTCAAAAGTATTCGGATATTTTCACAAATATCCTTTTTTGCGTTACCCTTTTACAGTATCGCGAGACAATTTTGTGTTTTGTAAAAAACGCAGGCTTTAATATGGTATTGTCTTGTGATATTCATATTTTGAGATTATTGTTGTGGTGACAAAATCGAGCCTCGTTTTTTTGCGTGGCAAGATGATGTCTGCCACGCTTTTTTTATTGCGTGAGAATGAAGAAAGGAGTTTTATTTTTACAGCATCAAATTTTTTCAAAACAGAAAGGATGTTACACATGAAAAAAATATTATGTCTACTATTAACCTTCGTTTTAAGCTTAAGCCTTTGCGCTTGCGGAAACAGTTCTTCCAAAATTGGTGATACTACGGTTGATTCGAACAAAAATTTTGAAGTAAAACTGTTGAGCACTGAATTTATCGAACAAGTCAATGTGGATCCTGATGATCCTGATTTTTTCACTTCAAACTTCAGCATTACTGGTAACACATTATTCCCCGGGGAAGGGCATATCTTCTTCCTTTACACATATGAATACAAATTCGTTGGAAAAATGGAAGTAACTGATACTTTCCGTGACTATGCCCAACCAACATTAATATATGATAAAGAATATACTTTTAGCGAAAATTATTGCTCCGTACGCAAAGAAAACAAAGAAGGCTCTAAATGGTATTATTTAACGTCGGATGTCTATGGGCAACTTTCCGGTTCTAAACCCGGAATGAAAAAGATAGTATTTTGCAATAACACATATCGTCCCCTTGATGATACGACATATCAGGTGCGAGGCATTATTTCCGTTCCTGAAAAAGTGAAGAACGAACCTAAATCTTTAGAATTTTCTCTTGCACAGATGGGAGAAAAATATGTTATAGAATAAAATATAAGCCGAACTACGATGTAGTTCGGCTTTTGTATTACAACTTCATTTTCACTTGTTTTATCGGATTCCCCGAAAGGGTATAAAGCTCGGTTACGCCGCATTCTTTGGCATACTGTATTGCATCTTCAAATCCATATTCCAGCGTATCTTTCTGGTGACAGTCGGCGGTGAGTATCACTTTGCCGCCCCGTTTTACGATTTCTTTTAAAATCGGTCTTGCCGGATAGGGCTCTGTGCGGTAACCGCGGGAGATGGCGCCTGTGTTGATTTCAAAGAGCTTACCCGCGGGAATCAGCTTGTCTAAAGCCTTCATCCATGCGGCAACATATCGGGGGTCGTTTTCATCGAACCGACAGAAATTTTCGTTAAATTTCGACACCAGGTCAAAATGCCCGATGATATCAGCATTGGTCTTTTCGATGATATCTGCCACCTCGGCAAAATAGTCCACCGCAAAGCCGATGGGATCACCGTTCCAGCCTTCCTGAACGCTTTCGTCAAACAGTGCCTCACTTCCGTCCACATCGTGATATACGCCGTCTTTTACCACATAGTGTACCGAGCCGATGGTATAGTCAAAATCTTTCGGATCGGTATCGGAAAAATAGTCCAACTCCAGACCGCAATAGATTTCGATTTTATCTTTATATTTTTCTTTCAGCGCCATGATATCTCTTCGGTAGCTTTCCGTGCCCTCCACGGTCATGCAGTAGCGACTGTCATGCGTTGTGTGGGCGTGGCCGGAAAAACCCACCGCGTCCATACCGCTCTCTATCGCCGCAAGCACCGTTTCTTCCAGGGTGCTTTTGCCGTCACAATAGGTGGAGTGGGTGTGAAAATTTCCGCGAATCATTTTGTCATCTTCTCCTGCTTTACTTTTTTGTCAATGACATGGCGGGAAGCCAGCTCGTTATGGATGTCTTCCAAAGAAATGCCCATTTCAATCATCATAACCATTACATGGTAGGTAAGGTCGGCAATTTCATAGATGGTTTCTTTTTTATCGTCCGCTTTGCCGGCAATAATAACCTCTGTGCACTCCTCGCCCACCTTTTTCAGGATTTTATCAATGCCCTTTTCAAACAGGTACGTGGTGTAAGAGCCCTCCTGCTTGTTGATTTTTCTGCCCTCAATCAAGGTCATAAGGCTTTCCAAGGAAAAAGCAGAAAGCTCTTCGCTTTCGTAAACCGTTTCGTTGAAGCAGGAATCGGTGCCTAAATGGCAGGCAGGACCGTCTTTTTTCACTAAAACGGTTAAGGCGTCTTTGTCACAATCTGCCGTGATGGACACGATATGCTGATAGTTTCCGGAGGTTTCACCCTTGAGCCACAGCTCCTGACGGGAACGGCTCCAGAAGCAGGTTAACCCCTTTTCCATAGAGATTTTAAGGCTTTCCTTATTCATGTATGCCAATGTCAGCACCTTCTTGGTGTCAGCATCTACCACGATGGCAGGAATTAAGCCTTTTTCGTCAAATTTTAATTCGTCAATATGAAACATATATTTTCTCCTATAATCTCACGATGATATTTTCTTTATGCAGTTCTCGTTTCAGGTCGGGGATTGCCACTTCGCCGAAATGGAAGATGGATGCGGCAAGACCTGCGTCCACGGTGGGCAATTTGTGGAACAGCTCCACAAAGTCTCCGATGCCGCCTGCGCCGCCGGATGCAATCACCGGCACATTTACGATATTTAAAACGGCTTCCAGCATCTCTAAATCAAAGCCCTGCTTCACGCCGTCGGTATCGATGGAGTTTACCACGATTTCACCGGCGCCGGATTCCACGCCGCGGCGAATCCACTCCAGAGCCTCCATGCCGGTGTTTTCTCTGCCGCCTTTGGCAAACACACGGAACACGCCATCCACACGCTTTACGTCCACACTCAGCACCACGCACTGGTCACCGTAAATTTTTGCGGCTTCTTCAATTAAGCCGGGATTTCGGATAGCGCCGGAATTTACGCTGACCTTATCGGCACCGCATTTTAACACCCTGTCAAAGTCCGCCACGGTGTTGATACCGCCGCCAACGGTGAGAGGGATAAAAATTTTGGACGCCACTTCTTTTAAAATATCGGTAAACAAGGCTCTTCCCTCTGCCGATGCGGTGATATCATAAAACACCAACTCATCTGCCCCGTTGTCACTATAGTATTTTCCCAGCTCCACGGGAGAGGACACATCGGAAAGCCCCTGAAAGTTCACACCTTTCACGACTCTGCCGTCTTTTACGTCCAGGCAGGGGATAATTCGTTTTGTTATCATACTGTTTCCCCCTTCTGTGCGATTTTCACAGCATCAGCGATATCGATAGCGCCTGTGTAATATGCTTTTCCCACAATGGCACCGAACAGGTTCAGCTTGGAAAGCGCGCGGATATCTTCTAAATCCGTTACACCGCCGGAGGCGATGATGTTCATGTCAAAATCTTCCGACAGCTTTTTATACAGTTCACGGTTGGTGCCCTGCATAGCGCCGTCCTTGGAAATGTCGGTACAAATCAAGGTTTTCACGCCGATATCCTGCATCTTTTTGCAGAATTCCTCATAGCCAAAAGCAGAATTTTCTGTCCAGCCTTTGATGGCAACATAGCCGTCTTTGATGTCCACACCAACCACGATATGGTCACCGAACTTTTTTACTGCATTTTCCACAAAGCCGGGCTCGGTGACTGCCGCCGTACCTAAAATCACCCGGTCTACCCCGGCGTCTAAGTACTGCTCAATCACGGAAAGAGAGCGGATACCGCCGCCGATTTCCGCAGAAAGGTTTGTGGCGGAAACGATTTTTTTCACCGTTTCAATATTGGGTGTTTCGCCGCTTTTGGCACCCTCTAAATCCACCAGGTGGATATGGGTTGCGCCGGCTTCTTCAAATTTTTTTGCAATATTTTCGGGGTTTTTGTCGTACACGGTCATCTGATTGTAGTCACCGCGAAGTAGGCGCACAGCCTGTCCCTCAAATAAATCTATTGCAGGCAGAATAATCATGTTTTTGCCTCCTGTTATGCTCTGTATTCATGAAAAGCGCGCAGTATTTTCATGCCCACTTCTCCGCTTTTTTCCGGATGGAACTGGCAACCGAACACATTATTTTTTGCCGCCGCCGCTGTGACCTCCATGCCGTATTCCGCTGTGGCAATCACGCTTTCATCGCAATCTGCCGCATAGTAGGAATGAACAAAATATACGCACTCGCCCTCTTCCACATATTTAAAAATCGGGCTTTTTTCTTTATTCTTCGGGAAGTGAAGCGCATTCCAGCCAATGTGGGGAATTTTTAAGGTTTCGGGAATGGCACCTGCAAGAGGACGGACATTGCCGGAAATGAGGCCTAAGCCGTCATACTCCCCGTATTCAAAGCTTTTATCAAACAGCATCTGCATGCCAAGGCATATGCCCAGCATGGGTTTTCCCAATGATGCCTGCTCCCGCACGACCTTATCAAGACCATATCCTGCCAGACTTTTTGCCGCGTCGCGAAACGCGCCTACACCGGGCAGAAGAATTTTGTCGCTGTTTTCGATTTCTGTTTTATCCCGTGTCACAATAGTGGGGATGCCCAGATATTCAAAGGAGCTTTTTAAGGAATAGAGGTTTCCAACCCCGTAGTCAACAATTGCTATCATACTAAAACCCCTTTGGTGGACGGAATTTCGTCTTTGTTTTTCTCGTCAATTGCCATAGCCGCTTTCATGGCTCTTGCAAAGGCTTTAAACGCGCCCTCGATGATGTGGTGCGAGTTTTTGCCGCTGAGCTGCTTTAAGTGAAGCGTTACACGGGCGCATCTGGTAAATGCGATAAAGAATTCTTCGGTCAGCTCTGTATCAAAATTGCCCACTTTTTCTGTGGGAATCTCTAAATCGTAGCCAAGATAGCCTCTTCCGGACACGTCCACTGCCGCAAGAATCAATGCTTCGTCCATAGGAAGCAGCATATTGCCGTAGCGGCAAATGCCTTTCATATTGCCTGCTGCCTGCAGGAGGGCTTCACCTAAGCAGATACCGATATCCTCGGCAGAGTGGTGATAGTCCACCTCAACATCGCCCTTGCAGGTAACGGTAAGGTCAAAGCCGCTATGCTTTGCAAAAAGGGTCAGGCAATGGTCTAAAAATCCGCAACCGGTGCTGATATTGCCTTTGCCGGTTCCGTCTAAATTCAGGAAAAGAGAAATGTCGGTTTCTGCTGTTGTCCGTTTGATTTCTGCTGTTCTCATAATTACACCTCACAAATTTTTCTGATAACCTGAAGGAAGGTTTCCATCTGTTCTCTTGTGCCAACGGTAACGCGGTTATAATCACAGATGCTCTCTTTCGTGAAATGCCGCACTAAAATGCCGTTTTCACGCAGCTTCCGATACACCTCTTCACCGGAAATGCCGTCTTTTTTCACAAAGAGGAAGTTAGCAAAAGAGTCCGTTACGGTAAAGCCGGATTTTTTCAGTTCTTCCTTCGTATATTCTCTTGTTTCCACGATTTCCTTGCACTTGTCCATAAAATAGCCGTCGGACGCAATCGCCGCCGTTCCGGCAAGCAACGTTAAGCGGTTAATGGAGTAAGGATTTGTGGAATACTTGATTTTTTCTAAATCTTTGATCATTTCGCTGTTTGCAATGGCAAAACCCAATCTTCCACCTGCTAAGCTTCGGGATTTGGAAAAGGTCTGCACCACCAAAAGGTTATCGTATCGTTCCACTAAAGATGCGCAGGATGTGCCGCCAAAGTCTATGTAGGCTTCGTCAATCAGCACCACATGGTCGGGATTGCTCTTTAAGATGGTTTCCACTTCATCTTTGGACAGCATCAGCCCCGTGGGTGCGTTGGGGTTTGCGATAACCACCATGGAATCGTTTTTGGTATATTCCGCAATGTCAATGGAAAAGTCCTGTTTTAGGGGAACTGCGCGGAAGTTGATTCCGTGAAGCTCTGCAAACACCTGATAGAATCCATAGGAAATTTCGGGGAAGGTCACGCTTCCGCCAAGTCCTGCAAACGCCATAAATGCAAAGTTTAAAATATCATCCGAGCCGTTGGACACGAAAATATTTTCTCTTTTTGCGCCAAACCGATTTGCCAGCGCATCGCGCAGCTCTTTGCATTCCGGGTCAGGGTACAGACGAAGCTTTTCCACTTCTTCGTGCGATACCGCCGCTATCACCTCGGGCGAGGGCTGATAGGGAGATTCGTTGGTATTCAACTTGATATATTCCATGTCCTGCGGCTGTTCACCGGGGGTGTAAGCCTCCATGGAGCGATATCTTTCGTGTAGGAATCTGCTCATGATTTACCGTTCCTTCTTTCTCACGGTTGCACTTCTTGCGTGTGCCGAAAGTCCTTCTTTTTCCGCAAAGACAGCAACCTTATCCGCAATTTTCTCAAAAGCGGCTTCCGTATAGTATGTGTACTGATATTTTTTCACAAAATCGTCCACGGACAGAGGGCTGGAGAACCGAGCCGTTCCGCTGGTGGGAAGCGTGTGGTTGGGGCCTGCAAAATAGTCGCCCAGTGCTTCGGGGCAGTATCTTCCCATGAACACGGAGCCTGCGTTTTCGATTTTGTCTAAATAGTCAAAGGGATTATCGGTGCAGATTTCCAGATGCTCCGGCGCTATCTGGTTTGCCACCTCGATTGCCTGCAGGATGGAGTCTGCCACGATGATTTTGCCGTTATTGTCTATAGATGTTCTTGCGATTTCTTCTCTGGGAAGCACCAAAAGCTGCGCTTCAATTTCCGCCTGCACGGCTTTTGCCAGCTCCATGCTTTCGGTAACCAATACTGCGCTGGCATTTTTATCATGCTCTGCCTGGGATAAAAGATCTGCCGCAACGTATTTCGGATTGCTGTTTCCATCTGCCACAACTAAAATTTCGCTGGGACCTGCAATCATATCGATGGCAACCTTGCCGAACACCTGCTTTTTCGCTTCTGCCACGAATGCGTTTCCGGGGCCCACGATTTTATCTACCTTGGGCACGGATTCCGTACCGTAAGCCAGTGCCGCAACCGCCTGTGCGCCGCCGATTTTAAATACACGGTCCACGCCGGCAACCTTCGCCGCCGCCAAAATCGTCGGGTTTACTTCACCGCCCGAGGGAGGCGTTACCATCACGATTTCTTTTACGCCTGCAATTTTTGCAGGTACGCAGTTCATTAAAACAGAGGAGGGATATGCCGCCGTGCCGCCGGGAACATACAGGCCCACCTTTTCGATGGGTGTTACCTTCTGACCGGTTACAACGCCTTCCTTTTCGTTTATAATAAAGCTGTTTCTCACCTGATGCTTGTGGAAGCTTTCGATATTTTCTTTGGCTTCTTCTAAAATTGCAATGAAGTTTGCATCCTCTTCCGTAACCTTTTGGATTGCCGCATCGATTTCCGCTTCGGTAACTTCTAACGCCACCAGCTTTGCTTTATCGAATTTTTCGCAGTATGCAAATAAAGCGCTGTCGCCATTTTTCTTAACGTTTTCGATGATTTCGGTTACGATGTCGGACACATCCAATGTATCTTCCATACGGGCAAAGATTTCTTCCTTTGCCACCTCGTTATAGTCATATATTTTTATCATGGAATATTTACCTCTTTTCAGCACATTGCTTGGACAACGCGTCCATCACGCGTTTTACCTGCTCATTTTTAAACTTAAAGCTTGCCTTGTTTGCCACAAGCCTTGCAGAGATGGGAACGATGGTTTCCTTGGGCTCCAAATCGTTTTCCTTTAAGGTGGTACCGGTTTCCACGATATCCACAATCACGTCGGATAAGTCCAGAATCGGTGCAAGCTCGATAGAGCCGTTTAATTTAATGATATCAATGTCTCTGCCTTTTTTCTCGTAATACGCCGTTGCGATATGGGGGAATTTGGTTGCCACGCGCAGGGTTTTGTCCGTACGGTCACGGAAATCCTTTTTCGCCGCAACTGCCATACGGCACACGCCGATGCCTAAATCCAAAAGCTCATACACATCGGGGCTGTACTCAAGCAAAATATCTTTTCCGGCAATGCCGATATCCGCCGCACCACGTTCTACATAAATGGCAACATCGGAAGGCTTTACCCAGAAATAACGCACGCTTCCATCGGCACTTTCTAAAATGAGCCGTCTGTCATTTTCCTTGGTTTCGGGACAGGAAAAGCCTGCATCGTCCAGCATCTTTAAGACCTTTTCGCCCAATCTGCCCTTAGGCAGTGCAATATTTACTGTTTTCATTTTGCTGCTCCTCCCTCTGTCCATACAAATTTCTCTCTGTACCGAAGGGATTCGGGAACAGATGCGGATACCAAAACAGTTTTTCCGCTATTCGTGATTTCTTCGGCTTTGGCAAACACTTCGGAAACGGGCGCCGATGCGTCGTACACCAAAAGCACATCCACATCATATCCGTCGCCGGGTTCTTCCAGCCGTTCCAGTAAATCCAGATACACGGCAAAGCCTAATGCTTTGGAGGTTTTACCCATTTTTTCCATCAGCTTATCATACTGACCGCCGGACAGGATACCGGTGGGAATGCCTTCCACATAGCCGCGGAACACAATGCCGTTATAATAGTTCATATCGTTGACAACAGAAAAATCAATCTGCACCTTATCTGCCAGTCCGTTCTGCTCCAGCACCTCGCAAAGTGTGCGCAGCTCTTCTGCCGCCTGCTCGGTTTCTTCGTTGACACAACCCTCGCTTAAGCGGTTTGCCACTTCACGGATGGGACCGTATACCGTAATCAGCCCCGTGATTTTCCAGGTCATTTCCTCGGAAAGGTTTTTCTCCTTGCAGATGGAAACCAACTGGGGCAGATTTTTTTCGCCAATAGCAGAAAGTACCGCTGCCTTTTCCTTTGCAGAAAATCCGGCGCCGTCAATTAGGCCCGACACATATCCCATATGAGAGATGTCTAACACGAAGCTATCGGAAATCACGCCTAAGCTTTTTGCCGCCAGCATGATAACCTCGCAGATACTATACGTATCCACCGCGCCGATGCATTCTAAACCTGCCTGCATGATTTCTCGGAAGGCATGAGCGCCTGCCGAAACACGGTACACATTTTCGTTGTAATACAGCTTCTGCACCGTGTTTTCGCTATCCTCGGAGTTTTTAATAATAGAAATGGTTACGTCCGGCTTCATGGCTAAAAGCTTTCCGTTGGTGTCCGTAAACGTAATCACCTTATCGCTGATTAAAAAGTCCTTATTCTGTACATATGTATCATATTCCTCAAACTTGCTCATTTTAAACTGGGAGTACCCATATTTACGATAGAGCTTTTTGAGACCCTGAATCACTGTTTCATCGTTTCTCATCTGTTCTGCCATTACTTATCTTCTCCTGTGTTTTCTTGCGTTCTGCCTAAAACCAGCTTATAACCGCCGCTGCCGTAGGATATGCATTTATTCACGCGGCTGATGGTTGCGGTGCTGGCACCGGTCTGCTTCGCCACATCGTTATATGCTCTTCCCTCGCCTAAAAGCCTTGCAACCTCCAGACGCTGGGCTATTTCCTGAATTTCTTTTATGGTGCAGACATCCTCAAAAAACTGATAGCATTCTTCCACGGTTTCCAATGATAAAACAGCGCGGAACAGGTTGTCTGTTAAGGTTTTATGAAACTTTTCCATGTGTCTTCCTCCTCTTTAGCGCTTTAGCACGCTAATATGATAACACAACCGGACACTAAAGTCAAGTCCTTCCGCAAAAAAACGAAAAAAACCGCATAAATACGGGATTTTCGATGAGAATTACTTATCCTGTCTTATGCTGTTTGTTCAAAATGACAATACTCTAAAACGCACAAATTCGGGCGGAAAAGAATTTCCGCCCGATCATTTTTTACTTCAACAGGTCTGCCACCTCCGGCAGCATTTCAGTACTGCGCTTTAAAATGCCCTGCATATAAGCAATCACAACGCCGTAATTGGTGATGGGGATGCCTGCATCCTTGGCGCATTTCATCCGATAGCGCACTTCTCTTTCATTCAGCATACAGCCACCGCAATGAATCACCATGCGGTAGGGTGATAAATCTTCGGGAAATTCCGTTCCCGAAACAGTTTCAATCCGGATATCCTTTCCGGTATATTTTTTCAGCCAGTTGGGGATTTTCACGCTGCCGATATCGTTGCACTGCCTGTGATGGGTACAGCCCTCGGCAATGAGAACTTTGTCTCCGTCTTTCAGAGACTCCACCGCGATAACCCCTTTTACCGCATCGGTAAGATACCCTTTGTATCTTGCCATCAGGATAGAAAAGGAGGTTAAGGGAATCTCTTCCGGCACAATAGCCGACACCTGATGAAACGCCTGACTATCGGTAATCACAAGCTTGGGATTTGTCAAAGAAGCTATTGCATTTTGAAGCTCTGTTTCCCGCACCACAGTTACCATGGCATGTTTATCCAAAAGGTCGCGAATGGTTTGCTGCTGGGGCAGAATCAGTCTGCCCTTTGGTGCGGCTTCATCGATGGGAGTGACTAAAATCACGGAATCGCCCTCCGCAATCAAATCCTTTGCGATGGGATTCTGTTTTTTATCCCGGTTCAGCTCTTTTGCAAGGGTTTCTTTTAATTCATGGATTCCATTCCCTGTTTTTGCGCTGACGGGAATGGCACCCTCCGGCATATTTTCAGCTTTCGCCACATCGGTTTTATTGTATGCAATGATATAGAAAATTTCTTTTGCCCGAAAAAGAGCAATCAATTCGGCTTCAAATTCCGTCATGCCCTCCGATGCATCCACCACCAAAACAGCGGCGTCACACTTGTTCAGCACTCGTTTGGCGGATTTGACGCGAAGAAGCCCTAACTCCCCTTCATCGTCCAGTCCGGGGGTATCGATAATCATAACCGGGCCCAGCGGCAGAAGCTCCATAGTTTTATATACGGGGTCAGTAGTGGTTCCTTTCGTATCAGACACGACGGAAAGCGCCTGCCCCGTTACCGCATTGACCACGCTGGATTTTCCTGCGTTTCTGCGGCCGAAGAAGCCAATGTGCACCCTGTCACCTGCAGGAGTCTGATGCATTGCCATAAAACCCCTCCTTTAGAAGCGGAAGTCGCGGATGCCCTGCTCGATTTTTACCAAACGGTCACGGCAGATTTCCTTGACTTTTTCTCTCGGAATATTTTCAAGCTCTGCTTCTATCAGCTTTTCGCCGATAAATTTGGTTTCTTCGGAAGCATAGTCCATCAAAAATTCTTTTAAGGTAATCAGCGCATTGGGATGGCAACAGTTCTGAATTTCGCCTGCTTTTAACAGGGACATGAACCGGTCGCCCGTTCTGCCTTCTCTGTAGCAAGCGGTGCAGAAGGAAGGAATGTATCCCAGCTCCATCAGCCATTTTACCACTTCGTCTAAGGTACGCTTATCGCTGACATCAAATTGTTCTGTGCTTTCGTCCTCCGGTTCAGGCTCGGTGTAGCCACCAACAGAAGTTCTCGAAGCACCGCTGATCTGGGATACGCCTAAACGAATCACCTTTTCGCGAACAGCCTGACTTTCACGGGTGGAGATAATCATGCCGGTGTAAGGCACGGAAATACGGATGAGTGCACAAAGCTTTGCAAAGGTTTCATCGTCAATCCCGTTATCGAATTTTTCGGGGTCGATATCATCGGCACGTTTTAAGCGAGGCACGCTGATGGTGTGCGGCCCTACGCCGTGAACGGCTTCTAAATGCTCTGCGTGCATCAGAAGCGCCGCAAATTCATATTTATAAAGCTCCAAGCCAAACAGAACGCCTAAGCCCACATCGTCGATGCCGCCTTCCATGGCTCTGTCCATCGCCTCGGTGTGATACGCGTAATCACTCTTGGGGCCTGTGGGATGGAGCTGCTCATAGCTTTCCTTATGATAGGTTTCCTGGAACAGAATATAGGTTCCGATTCCTGCTTCTTTCAGCTTTTTATAGTTTTCTACGGTGGTTGCCGCAATGTTCACATTCACTCTGCGGATAGCCCCGTTTTTATGCTTGATGGAATAAATGGTTTTGATGCTCTCTAAAATATATTCAATGGGGTTCATGGTGGGATGCTCGCCGGCTTCCAGAGCCAGACGCTTATGCCCCATATCCTGCAGAGCCATAACCTCTTTTACGATTTCTTCCTGGGTCAGTTTTTTTCTCGGGATGTGCTTGTTCTGCATATGGTACGGGCAGTACACACAGCCGTTGACACAGTAGTTGGAAAGGTACAGGGGCGCAAACATAACGATACGGTTTCCGTAGAAATCCTTTTTAATCTGCTCTGCTAAATCATAGCACTCCTGAATTTTTTCGGGAATGTCACAAGCTAAAAGCACAGATGCCTCTCTGTGAGATAAGCCCTTTCTTTCCTTTGCTTTTTCGATGATTTCATCAATCAAAGCCACATTGTTTTTGTTTTCTTCTGCATACGCCAGAGTTTCCAGCACCTCGTCATGGCTGATAAACTCTTCTGCTTTTAATGATTTCGGATTATACATAATATTACCTCTCTTTCAGGTCAGAACGCATCTTCCCCGTTAGTTTGATTTTGTTATTTGGAGTAAGCAGTTTTTGCGCTGATGCCCTCTATCCGACCGATTTTGCCGGAAAGGGCGGAGATGATATCCTGCGGTGCATCAATGGCAATGCTGATAATGCTGATTCCCTTCTCGCGGTAAGGAATGCCCATTCTGCCGATGATGTATTTCCCGTAGGTGTGAAGCACGGCGTTCAGCTGCTCTACCGCATTCTCCTGCTCCACAATAATGCCGATGATGGCAACTCTCGTTTCCACGCAAACCGCCTCCTTTTCTTACATATATATCATATCACATTTTTCCTACAAAGTAAATAGCTTTATCCGCAAAAAAGATGACAGTTTGATTACGCACAAACTGCCATCTTTTGGTTATTTTATCATGATTTCTTTCACGTTTGTGACGGGGTCCATGTCCAGGAAATTATCCCACACCAGAATTTTTACAGTGTCGGGATGCATGGTAAAGCTTACATCCTTGTTTAAAATCCATGTATCGGAAGCATTCAGAAAATCAATTCCTACCAGATCGCCGTCTGCGTAAAGGGCAACCATGGCAACGCCGGTAACGCCTTCATCAAAATATGCTGTTACGGAGACCTTGCTTTCCACCACATTTGCAGCATCCTCCAACGGCGAAAATGCGAAGTTATCTGCCACGGTGCAAACGCGGAAAACTCCCAAATTCGCATCTGTCGCCGTCTGGTCTTTGCGTCGTTTTGCGTAGTAATGCAGCGTATGCTCGCCTGCGGTCAGGTGACATACTCCGCGGAACCGATGCATGGGATAACTGGAGCTTATAAAATCAATATTTGTTCTCTCTCCCGTGTAGGATAAATCTTCTATGGAATATGCATCCGCATTCTGAAGAACCGTTTTCCCGTCTATGGATATTGTAACCTGACTGGTCCAATTCGAAACCTGCCTGCTGAGCACCGATTTTAATTCGTACCAACCGGTTTCCTCCACAACAAGTGGGATGTCCAGCGTAATGCCATCTTCAGCGGGAAACTCTGTCATGGAAAGCACGGTTCCCTTTTCATATTCTTTGATGATGCCGCGATAGGGTGTTTTATGGTCTTTCACCACGTAGCTGATATAATCTTCAAATTCTTTTAAAACTGTTTTGTTTTTACCAATCGTAACACTCGGAATCTCTACCCGTTCGAATGTGACACAATCCAGACAAACGGCAACGTCCTGAACATCTCCGATGGTTCTTCTTGCCGCCACCGTGGATAAAATATGCGTTCCCTGCGGGATATAAACCACATTGGTGTACTTTCTCGCATGGTGGAATATGTTCCCAAAATAAGGAAACACGCCGTCTTCCCCCGCTTCGTCCAGTGCCTGTGATTCTGCATTTTTGGTGCGGAATATCACATTTTCGTCCAGATGAAGCTCTACGGGACCGGTATAGGAGCATTTCATGGAGACTTCAAAAAAGCCACCTTTTTTAAGATAAATCGGCATATTGCCCGTGATATCCTTGTCTGTGGCTTCGGTGTCCCAATGGATGTAACCACCGCCGCTGGCAAGATTCCCCGGCTTATTGCTTAAAGTGTAAACCCCCGGCATTCTGTCGAACATGCCGTAAAACTTTTCGTACTCGATATGAATGGAATTTTCATTGAAATCTACGGCATCCAGATACCGAAATGTGATGTTGTCTATACAGCTTGCCACATCGTGGATTACGGCTCCATCCTCCGGAAGCGTTCTTCTGTTGATATTGGTGTGAACCGTGTGGTCGCCTGCTGTCAGGTACATCACGGTTTTATGCGAGTATGCATAAAAGGGAAATTTTTTAAAATACAACGGTTTTCCGTCTTCTCCTGCCTCGTCCAGCTTGGTACACGATGCGTTTTTTCCGTCCAGCACAATGTTCCCGTCAACAGAAATATGCGGAAAACAATTGATTCGGGAGGCAATCACCGTGATTTCATAAAATCCGGCCTCTTTAACCGTTACGGGAATATCCGAAAAAATATCCTCCGTCCGGTCTGCTGTGTCCCAGTAAACATACGCACCGCCGCTTGCCAGATTTCCGGCAGTGTTCGTCTGGTCGCAAACTCTGCCCGGCGTGTTGAACAAATGGTTATAGGTTTCATATTCCAGCTTGGTCTCGCCCTTTGCAATTACGGCTTTTTCTTCTGCCGCGTAAGACACAGACATCAGCCCCAGAAGAAGCATGACCGCCATCATATACGATATCACTTTTTTCATTCAATCACATCCTTACAACATGTAAATCCATTGTATCAAATATGAAAAGGAATGTCAATAAAAAAGGACCTGCAAACTTCGGTTTGCAGGTCCTGAATACATTATTTTAATGTAATAACTTTTGCTTCAACTAAAGGTTCCACATTATCTACATTTTTCCAAACGAACACTTTTACGGTGTCGGGAGTCTGTGTGAAGGAAGCTGTCGTTGTTGCTTTGTTATCTGCAATATCGCCAACGCTTAAGCCAACCATCTGCTTGCCGGCATACAGCGCTGTGATAACCTTACCTTCATATACATCATCAAAGTAAACGGCTACATTCACGTTGCTGCCCTCGATGGTTGCACTATCTTCCAGACGGGTTAAGGAGAAGCTGTCCAGCATGGTGCAGACGCGGTGTACATTCAATTTCTTATCTTCAGGTGTCTGCTCCGATCTTTTCTTTGCATACAAGGTCATTTCATGCTCGCCTGCAGCCAGGTAGCAAGCGCCGCCGCCATAGATACCCATTGCGTAGTCGCTGGAAACATAGTCGATTGTTCCGTCTTCCGCTTTAGAGATATCCTCCAGCAGATAATTTGCGTTGTTTACGATAACCTCTTCGCCATCTAAAGAAATGGTAACCTTACTGGTCCAGGTTCCCTTGCTTCCGCTTAAGATTGCTTTCACATCATACCAGCCATCTTCTGCAATCACAACAGGAACTATCAGATAAACACCATCTTCTGCCACTCTTTCTGTCATATCCAGAATGGTACCCTTAGCATGTTCTTTGATTGAACCGGTAACGAGGGATGCGTTGTCCAGAGCTGTGTAGTTCACATAATCTTCAAACTGCAGAGTGCTTGTGCCTTCTGCCGCAACATTCATGGCAGGTGCCGGATGATATGTGAATGTCATATAGTCTAACAGACCTGCAACGTCCTGGAAGGTTGCGCCGCCTTCTGTGACTTCTCTTCTTGTGATGCTTGTGGTGAGCCAATGTTCTCCCTCTGTCAGATAGATGGAAGCTGTTGCCTCACGGGCACCAAAGTGTGCCACGCCGAAGTAGGAATATACGCCGTCTTCGCCCTTTGTATCAAAAATTTCGCCAACCTTTACCGTTGCCTTCACACCGTCAACATAGAGAGCAGGTGCACTTCCGCTAACGGCGGTAGAAATAAGCTTCACATCATAAAATCCGGTTTTGGGAACGGAAACTAAAATATCACCATAAAGATCCTGGGTTCTTGCACCGGTATCCCAGAACAGGTAGCTGCCGCCGGATGCCTGGTTCGCCGGGGTATTTTCTAAGTTTTTCACGGCGCCTTTTGTGTTAAACGCATCGTTATAGTTTTCAAACTCGATTTTGGTTTCTGCCGCTTTATCAAGAGCAACAGGTTTCATTTCATGAGGTGTGAGCTTGATATTATCAATCTTTGCGCAGATTCTGCTGTCTGCTGTTCTCTGCTTTAAGATTACAACGATATCCTGCTGGCCTTTATTTAAGAACACCTTGCTGCCATACTTACCTGCAGGATAGTTGGTGTCAAAATAGGTCGGTCTTCCACCCTCTGTTGCCGGTGCAGAAAGATCTTCTGTGCGGTATGCAGATGTGTTCTGCAGGATATCCGCTCTGCCTGCCGTCTGCACTTCAATACCGGACATCCATTCGCCGCTCAAGTGGTTCGAAATCATTTCAATATCATATGCACCCGCTTTTTTTACATTTACGGGAATTGCCACTTGTACAGAGGAGCCGGGGTTATATTCCGTTAAGGCATATAATGTGCCGCTGTTGGAGGTAGAAGCAGGAATCACATAAATGCTTTCATCAGCTTCTGTGTCTGCGTTATCCGGCAGCCTACCGTGATTGAGATATTTTTCCATTTCAATGGACACGCTGTCATCACCGATTTCAACCGCTTCCTGCATTGCTAAAGGCGTGATAACAAAGTCATCCATTGCAAAAGCAAGTGCGGCGTTACCGGTATTGGACATATCGAAAAGCAATGTTACGGAAACTGCTTCGCCTTCCTTCAGATTCAGGCAGAAATGATTCTGCTGTGCCCCTAAATGGTCCTTGCTTCCAAAATAACCGGACGAAATACCTGTAGAAGCTTCTAAGGATTTCGTTTTGTAAACCTTTACGTCTGCACCGTCGATTCTCACGTACGGTCTGCTCAGGTGACCAACATTCGAGAAAATGTAGGAAACGTCGTATGCTCCTGTTTTCTCTGCGGTCAGACGGAAGGTCTGTTCGATAGAGCCGGCGCTCATACTACCGGTTCTTAAGAATTTCAGTTCTGTGCCATCCGATGCCGTCGCTGTTTCAATGGGCACATCAGACTGCTTCACTGTGCCGTCCTTTAATGTGTGTTCGAATTTGTTGTAGTCTTCGATTTTAATTACGGTTGTTTCCGTGCCGGAAACTGCAATATCATTGACTACTGCCGTTGTTTCTACGGGTTCTTCTGTCACTTCTTCTGCCGATACCATGGGAACGAATGTGCAAACAATCATCATGGTTGCCAGAAGCAGGGATAAGATTTTTTTCATCTTTTCTCTTCCTCTCTTTATATAAATTTCGCCGAATATGAGTATACATTATAATTTTAACAAAAAAATCCTAAAAAGTCAATTTATTTTTTTAATTTTTAACCAAAAAAGAAACGCCCTTTTGATAAAAAGCGTTTCCATTTTATATTATTTTACGAGCTTGATGAAGTACGTTGTAAAAGGCTTTAAATGAAGATTCACAGTGAAATTGTCCGCTGTAATGGTTTCCTTGCGGATGATGCTGTAGTCGTTGGCTTCGTCCTGCAGATAGTATTCTGCCGTCACCGGTGCCGCGATACCGGAAAGTGTCACTTCGATATCCTTTGCTACGGCTTCGTCATCGTCGGAGAAGTATGTCAGCATCACGCCCTGGGCGTTTTCTCCCGTTGCCGCAACAGCATAAAGCTCCTTATCGTCTGTTTCGGAATATACATGTTCCCCCATTTTGTATAAATCATGATACATCAGGAAGGGATAATACCCCTTAAGAGGTGTGTGAAAATCGGTGTGGAACATACCGCACCATCTTGTGGGACGGGAATCGTAATACATCATCATATCAAGAGCCGATGTTTGACCGACACACATGGTGCCTGCGATAAAGGATGAACCCTTTAGTTCCTTCATAGAACGGATGCTGTGTTCAAAACCGTCGCCCGACCAGGAACGGACATAGTTCCATTCGTTTAATATCAATTCAACCTTGCCTGCCAGACCGTATTTTTCCAAAAACGCATAGGCGTGGTCGCCATCCTCGGCATAGAGCTTCGGCTCGTTTCTGTAGCCATGGAAGGAGAAAAAGTCGATGGATAAACCATTTTCCTTCAAAGCGTCAAAAATCATTTCGTTATATGCATCGTCCCAGCATCCGCAAAAAGCAGGACCGCCGATTTTCAGGTTGGGGAAGTTGCTCTTTAAGTGTCGCACCGTAGTGATAAACAGGTCCACAAACTGCTCTTTCGTGCCCTGCCAACAAGGGTTTGTGCCGTCGCGATTTAAGCAGTCCGGCTCGTTCCAGATTTCCCAGTATTTGATATCATAATGAAATCCATTTGCCCACCCTTCCGTATAGTGACGGATGATGTGCTCACAGATTTCTGCCCATTTCTGAAAATCCTTGGGGGGATAGGTTCCGTATTTTGTGCCGTGTTCAATGGAAGCACCCAAGCGGTAAAAGCATTTCACGCCTGCAGTATCGAGATTTGCCATATATTTGTCCGTTGCTTCAAACCAATAGGAAGCAGGGTCGTTTACATCTGCATCAAAATTTTTGAAGATACGGTGCACATCTACCGTGTGCTCGCCGCCGTATCCATCAAAAAACGACACATCATGGTTTCTGGCATAAGGAATTTCTGCATCCATAAACTCCTGAAAGTTGGAAAACGCCGCACGGACTCCTTTGCCCACAGGACCGCCATTCACTGCGTGCATAATTTTCATTTTGCCGCAAGACTTGCTAAAATCCACTGTGATATTACTCATAAAAAAACCCTCCGTTTTTCTAAGTTGCATTTATTATAGCACCGCCATTTTAAAAAGTCAACATATTTGAAAGCGAAATATTTTCGTAACTGCTCATCAATCGATTCCCACAACCGTCAGAACACCCTTTTCCACCGTGAAGTGAATGTCCTGCCCTGCAAAAAGCATGCTGTATATCCGCTCCGACTCATCATGGTAAGCAGGTCTCGGGTCTTCTGCCAGACATTCCATCAGCGCCGTTTGTTTTTCTGCAGGAATCATGGCAAGTAACTCTTCCGGAAAAACAACCTCCAGACGGAATTCTTTGACCTCTTCCGCATAGCCGCCCAAAGCATCCGGGTGACTGTCTGAAAAAGGCAAATATGGTTTGATATCATAAATGGGTGTTCCCGACAGCAAATCCACACCGGAAACATGAAGCACGATTCCATCCTTTTCCGTTTCCTCTATCCGTTCCAACCGCACCGAAGAAAGCCCGATAGGATTAGGACGAAACGGCGACCGGCTGGCAAACACGCCTACCCTGCGGTTTCCGCCCAACCGGGGCGGTCGCACTGTGGGTGACCAGTCCTCTCTGTGGGATTTAGAAAAATCAAATAGAAGCCAGATGTGGGAAAACCCTTCCAGCTCTCGTAAAGCATCCGGGTTTCGGTATTCCGGCAGAAAAACAATTCTACCCGAAAGGGATTCCGCTCTTCCGCTTTGACGAGGGATTCCGAATTTTTCCTGAAAATCCGTTTCAATATAGGCAATGGGTTTGATAAAAAGACCTTCAGCCATATGGCGCTCCTTAC
>JAFQLU010000063.1 GCA_017396465.1 Clostridia bacterium
AGGAATCGTCTGATTCCTTTCTTTTTTATAATTATATCATGATTCTTTTTTCATTTTTCTTGTTGCAATCCATTTTGTGGGGAAAAAGCACGCATCTAAAATCGGCACCTTTTTCGCAATGACCGCCGCAAGAACAGATAAACCGAGACCTGCCACGCATCCCACAACCAGGTGAATGGTCCAATGAGCAACACCCAAGCGAAGGAGCACAATGCGGAAGCCTGCCGTAAATATGGTGTGCAGAAGGTATGTCTGGAAAGAATATTTGTTTACAAAATCCAGAAACCATGCAATAAAACCAATATTCTGCAGCATGGAAATCAGCATGATGCTTGCAAAGATTCCAAGCACTGTGAGCGCTTCTTTCAGTCCTGCAGTTTCCATCAGATTTAAGCGGTACAGAACAATGCCTGCTCCGATATGAAGAAGCACCAGCAAAGCTTTTATCGTCACGGGCACTTTCTGTTCTGCCGATATGGGAATGCATGTACCGAGACCGAATGCCAAAGCCGAAAACATTACTACATCAAAGCACCCGAAGGAAACACCGAACGCAGGCGCCAGATACGCCGACAGCACGATAAACACCGTAATCTGCCGGTTTTTCAGAGTATCCGCCAGAACGGTCCAGATGCAAAACAGGAAAAAGAGTGCGTAAAGATACCAATACTGGGCAACAGGCGTTTTCCACAGGTACAGAATATCCCCGAAAGAGGATTGGGTATTTGTCTGCCCCACAACACTGTTGATGCCGATATATACCACGGAAAAAATCAGATACGGCACACCGAGGCTGATTGCTTTATGTACGATAAATCCGCTTTTGGTTTTTTTGGATTTCCACTCGCCCGTGATGCGGTACACTGCGCCGTTTAAGAACAAAAACAACGCCACATGAAAAGACCAGATAAAAGGCTCCAGCCAGTAAAACACCGCAGGCATTTCCACGCCGCTACTGTGCATGCCTAAAATCACATGGCCGAACAATACCAAAAAGCAGGCGTATCCTTTTAAGCGGTCTGCAAGAACATTCCGTTCCACACCGTTCACCTCATTTATGCATTTTCTTTCTTTTTACTCCGGCAGGTTGCCGAAACGATATATTTCGGTCTGCCCTTGATTTCTTCATAAATTCTGGCAACATAGTATCCGATGATGCCAAGGCTGATCATTAATATACTTCCGATAAACACGGTAATGAAAATCACCGTCGTCATACCCTCTAACGCTCTCCCGCCGAGCTTGTCCACCAGTGCCCATACGCCGATTACACAGGCGATAAACAGCATGACAAAGCCCAGCACCGTAACAATCTGCATAGGAGCCGCAGAATAGGCGGAAATATTGGATGCCGCGTATTTTATCAGCCCCCAGGTAGACCATTTGGACTCTCCTGCCGTTCGCTCGCAAACATCAAACTCCACCGATGTTTTGCGATAGCCAACCCAAAAAGAAATGGCACGGAAGAAGCCTTTTCGCTCGGGGATACTGTTTAGAATATCCACTACTTTACGGTCCAAAAGCTTAAAATCAGAGGCATTGGACATATCAAACCCCACCATGGAACTGATAATGGAATAAAATGCCCTCGCAGCAAAGCCATGCATTTTTCCCTCTTCTCCACGGGAGGATTTGACTCCTTCCACAATCTCATAGCCTTCCTCCCAAAGGCGATACATTTCCACAATTTTTTCCGGTGGATGCTGCAGGTCGCAGTCTATCACAACCACACAATCCCCTTCTGCTGCCGCAAGTCCTGCCGAAATTGCCGCTTCTTTTCCGAAATTACGGGAAAAGTGTACTCCCCGCAGATTCGGACAGATTTCCGCAAGGCGGCTGATGGTTTCAAAGGTTTTGTCTTTGGAACCGTCATCCACAAATATGATTTCGTGTTCGATACAGGCATCCGTTAAAATCCCGGAAATGGTGCGGTATGCCGTTTCAATTACCGGCTCTTCGTTATACGCCGGAATAATTACCGATAACAATGGAATTCCTCCTATTCTCCGCCGTCTTCTTCTGCAAACACCTGCTCCAGCTTTACCACAGGCATGGGCTTATAATAGTAAAACCCCTGAAGCAAATCACAACCGGCTTTGATTGCCGCTTCTTCCTGCTCCTTCGTTTCCACGCCTTCGCATACCGTACGCATGCCTAAATCCTTCGCTGTCTGGATGATATTTTTCATGATAACATATCCGGTTTCGTTCACAGCCTTCTGTGTGATACTCTTATCGATTTTCACGATATGGATAACCAGGTCGTGCAGGTCTCCGAAGGTGGTATATCCGCTTCCGAAGTCGTCCAGCAGAATAACAACACCCTTTTCGTTCAGAATGTTCAGATTCTGAATCATGTTGGCTTTTGCCTCGCCGGTGACAGTTTCATCCTCTAAAACCTCAAGAGCAATCGCAGAATATGGCAGCTTGTATTTTTCAACAATTTCCATGATTCTTTCCGCAAAGCCTGCATCGCAGATTGTGTTTCTGGAAAAGTTTACATTATAGATATACTTTGCCCGTTGTTCCCGGTTGTTGGAAATCCATTTACAGTTTTTCTCAAAGATATAGTAATCGAATTTATCACTGAGTCCGACAGAGTTAACCGCCGACAAAAAGCTTCCCGGCGTTAAAACGCCTTCCTGCTCCGAATTCAGGCGCGAAAGCACCTCTGCGCCGATGATTTTTTTGGTTTTTGCATCCAGCACCGGCTGATACTCTAGGAAGAATCGGTTGTTGTCAATCTCATTTTCGATATTGTTTTCCATTTTGATTTTTTTCTCAACGGTTTTTCCAACCTTGCTATCCCACGCAGTATGCGTGATATCTTTATCCTCTGCCATAGTACACGCTTGCTTGGCGCGGTTAATTGCCTCATCAAAGGAAACGCCGGCAGCATTAGCGGTGCAGGAGCCGAACCGGATTTCCACCGTGTTGATGGCGCTCTGCTTCAGCAGATAGCGGTTCACTTCCTCTACGCACAGATTCATTCTTGCCTTTACGATTTCAGCGTCCCAGGAATGCAGAACAACGAAATTGGTCTGGTCATACGGGGCAATTTCAGCTTCGCCGAATACAGCAAGAAGCATCGGCTTCACACCGGAGTATATCTGCCATGCTTTGGCATCGGAATATAGGCTCCGCACATTGTCTAAAGACACGCTGATATACAGCACGCAACGGTTCTGCCGCAGTTTTTCCATTTTACCGAAAATACCTTCCAGCTTCTGAATGGTAGTAAAATCCTTTTCTGTTTTTCCTTTTGCGGCTCTGACTCCCTGCAGGGCAAAATAAGCCCCCACAAGCCCCAGCACAAGGATGCAAGCGACCAGAATCGTAATAATCACATAGGGATATTCAAATATTTGCAAATTGTATCAACTCCTATTGCTGAGACTTTCGGAAGATGGGAAATTCCACCGTTCCCTCTGAATGCTCATATCCGACAGATTCTGCCGCCCGGATGCAAGCGACACCGTCGCGATATGCTCTTTTCTTTCTTGCCCGAAGCTCTTTCATCAAGAACATCGGCGAAAAGTGAAGCATCGCATATATGATATCTTTTTTGGACACACCTTTTCGCTTATATTCTGCAAGAATTTCCAGCATGGCATATGCGATTGCATCATAAGATACCGTTTTCTTTTTTCTGTTTTCCTGCTTCAAAAACCGGAAGAACCGACAGAACTGCTTCACATCCGGCTGATTGGTAAAATAAATGCCGTCGATATAAAATGCTTCCTGCTCCTTCGTCATCTCATGAAGCATGGCATCGAAATATTTTTTTTGTATTTTCACAACTTCTTTGTGCTGTCGTTCAGCCGTTGTGCTGGTGATTTGTTTATCATGAAGCCTGTATATCATAAGATACGAAGGCTGAATTTCCATTATATATCCCTGTTCTGCAAACCGTGTCCAGAGCTCTAAATCCTCTGTGCAGGTTAAGGTTTCATCATAGCCAGACTTCTGCATGATTTCCGTTTTGGCAATAATGCCGGGATGCAGAATAGGATTCGTTACCAGAAGCTGGGCACGGATGGAATCGTTATCGCATTTGCCGCCACATCCGCCCGAGGCTACCACGCCGTTTTTTATTGTCATGAAACGGCAGGAGGAAAGCGCCACCTCCGGGTGAGACTCCATAAACGCAACCTGTTCCTCAAAACGGTTCGGCAGGCAGATATCGTCTGCATCCATACGCGCCGTGTATATCCCTTTTGCATAGGATAGCGCCTTATTCAAGGATTTGGGCAACCGCAGATTGCTTTCATTGGTGAACACGCGGATTCTTTTGTCTTTTTCTTCGTATTCCCGCAGAATTTTCTCTGTGCTGTCGGTGGAGCAATCGTTTATCACAATCAGCTCCCAATGGGGAAAGGTCTGGCTGACTACACTATCGATTGCCTCTCGCAGGTAGGTTTCTCCGTTATATACACTCATAATCACAGAAATCATCGGTGTCTGATTCATGTGTTACCCTCTTTTCCACATACATTTTATTTTTTTGCAAAGATACAGAAAATATGCCGCCGATTTCAGCCTTCCTTTTTGCATCAGGCTGATGGCGATTTTGCTTTTTACGGTAATGCGGTCAAATTCTGCTTTCGGTATCTCTTCCTGATGAACGGAAGCTTTGATTTTGTTTTCAACATCTTTGAGACTCTCAAAATGCTTACCTTCCGCCAACTGCGCTAAAATCGCAAAGCACATAAAGCAGGAATACCGCGCAAGCTGCTTATCAAAATCCCGGGGCTTCGGTGCATCCGATGCCTTCAGGCAAGAAATCACATCTGCCACCTGCGTAATCTGCTCCGGTCGGAAGGTGGTGGAAATGGAATCGTCTCTTATGGTATAAAGGTATGCCTCTTCCCTGCTCATGTAAACCGATTCTGCCGCAAGATAACAAGGCACCGCACAGCTTAAATCCTCTCCCAGAGAAATCGCCGTATCCACATGAAGCTGATGGGGAAGAAGAAGCGTTCTGCGGATGGCTTTTCCCCACAGAAAGTAAAACATGTGTTCCATATTGCGGTCAGATATCAAGTGGGGATAAATCTTCTCTTTCAGCGCATCGCCGGTGTAAAGTCCTTCTTCCGGCATATCATATACCGGCTCGCTCAAGGCTCCGCCGCGATACACACGATAAGCAAAGGATACCATATCGGCACCGGTGCGGCTGATGATATCGTACGCGCTTTGGAGCGCATTTTCCGTCACCGCATCGTCGGAGTCTACGTTAAACACGAATTCGCCCTGCGCCAGGCGAATGCCTGCCTGTCTTGCGCTGACTAAACCGCCGTTTTCTTTGTGAATCACGCGGATCCGGCTGTCTTTTTCCGCATAGGCGTCGCAGATTCCGGGGCACCCGTCGGGCGAACCGTCATCTACTAAAATCAGTTCAAAATCGGAAAAGGTCTGGGATAGAATGGTATCCACGCATCGTTTTAAATATTTTTCCACCTTATAGATGGGAACAATCACCGAAAAAAACATAACGTTCTCTCCTATCGGTCTCTTAAAATCACAATCCATTGCTGCAGGCGATAAAGCCTATAGCGCATCAGGCAGGCAAACACAGCCTGCTTCAGCGGAAGCTTGTGCCACGGGTAAGAACGAAGTACATCCCGGATTTCTTTTCTTGTGCAGATGGCGCGAAGCTTTTGCTTCAGCTCCCGATAAGGGATGCCGGCATCCTTTGCGTGCATAATTTCCTGCGAGCAAAGCACTCTGCCGAAGCCCTGGGTTAAACGGTCTAAATAGATACCGTAGGTTTCCTTGGGTGCGCAATCCCTGATTCTTTCTTCCAGCACGCGGAGAAAGACCATGCTTTTTTCAAACCGCTGACTGTTATAGGACTTAGACAAAGATTCGCCGTTTCTGAAATAACAGTAGTGCGCACCGGGTACACCCACGGCGCGTTCTGCTTTTTTTAAAACGTCTACCATGAACACGGTGTCCTCCGACAAAATGTCCCGTTCCGATAAAAAGATAAGCTCATTTTTCCGGAGCATTTCCCGGCGGAACAGATTTTTGCACACGCTGGCACCGTATCTGCTGTCGTCCGGCTCATGAGGCAGGGCTCCGATAACGCCCAGCATCAGATTTTCTGTTATTTCTTTTCCGGAAAACACAGTTTCCGTTTCAAAATATGGCTTATCCTCGCGCGCATTCTCGCTTTCAAACATATTGCCGCCTACAAAGCAGATGCCGGAAATTGCCACATCTGCTTCATGTTTTTTCGCCGCAAGGTACAGATTTTCATACATTTCCGGGTCGATAAAATCGTCGGAATCCACAAAGCCGATATATTCGCCTGTTGCAGCCTGCATGCCGCTGTTTCTTGCGTTTCCCAACCCGCCGTTTTCTTTATGAATCACGCGGATTCGCGCATCCTCCTTTGCCGCCGCATCGCACATAGCGGGGCAATTGTCGGGCGAGCCGTCGTCAACTAAAATGATTTCTATTTCCGGAAGCGTTTGCGCACGCACCGATGCTAAGCATCGTTCTAAAAATGCCTCCGTTTTATATACAGGAACGATAATGCTGACTTTTGGTGCTGCCACAATACTACCTTCCTTCTGTCAGACTGCGATATTTTTCCAGCAAAATGTCGCAGTAGCTTTCTATACTCAAAATGTTTTCGTGCTCTGTCTCGAGAAAACTGAGCAAGGTACTATAATATGCTTCATCCCCTACGGTTTTGCGGATGGCTTTTGCCACAGACTCGGCGTCGGCGCGTTCGGCAAGTGTTCCCGTTTCTCCGTCACGCACCAGCTCTTTCATGCCGCCATATGGCATGGTTACCACCGGAACGCCCATAGAATGGGCTTCTAAAATAGATAGCGGACAGTTTTCATAACAAACGGAGGGTGCTAAAAGCACCTTGGCGTTTGTCATAGTGTCTGTGAGTGTATCACCCGTTAAAAAGCCTAAAAGCTTCACATTGGGAATATCCTGAAGAACCGCATCGTCAGGACCTGTTCCGGCAACCCAAAAGCTGCATTCCGGCAAAAGCTTTGCCGTTTCCGCCAAAAGGTCCACGCCCTTTTCCTTGGAAAGCCGTCCCACAAACAGAATATATGGCTCCATTTCCTTTTTCGTGCCGGTTTTCTTTTCGATAAAATTATGTATGGTGCAGGTTTTGTCCCGATAAAAGGCGTTAGCCTCTATGAGCTTTCCTGCCAGAAAATTGCTGGGGCTGATGAATAAATCCACCTTGCGGTATGTTTTAAGCCTGCGGTAAAGCTTTGCTTCTATCACACCCAGCAGACTTTTCACTTTAGAGCCGTGAATACAGCTATGCTTTAAGCAGTTCCACACCGAGCCGTGAATACACCGCTCGCAGGGCTTTTGCTCGCTGAAGCTATACAAAAGATGGTTGGGGCAAATCATCTGACAATCGTGCACCGTTTGCACCAGGGGAATATTTCTTTTTTTCACGGCATAGATGATAGACGGCGTCAGCTGAAAGTTGATATTGTTCATATGCACAACATCCGGCTGAAAGGTGTCCAGCACCTTGCCGATTTTCTTCTTGGCTTCTGTCGAATACAGAATCCGCAAAGGATATAAAAACCGCTCTGCTCCGGTTCCGTGAAAATCCATATTGGTTGTGTAAAGCGCGCAGGAATTGCCCACGGTGTTCTTTTCGTCGAACATGCCGAAGTATTCCACCTCGTGTCCACAGGAGGCAAGATACGCTCCCAGCTTCAGCATATAGCTTTCCGAGCCGCCCCGGGGATACAGGAATTTATTGACCATCAGTATTTTCATTTTGTCTTTTCTCCTTCCCGTTTCCGGTTGGCATCGGATATAGAGCCAAACAGTTTCATTTCATTGGTGCAGACAGTTTCGTCAAAATCATCACCAATCATTAAAATGGCAAGCACCGCAGTTAAAAGCGGATAGTTCATGGTGTTATCCGTGGAGGAAACAATCAGAAGATACACCGTAAGCGCAAATGCCGTGATAGCCTGATTCACTTTTCCTTTCGCGCCGAAATACCGCACACGGAGCACAGTCATGGAAAGAAGCCACAAAATATAGCCCCAAAAGCCTAAATCGATAAAATACTGCAGAAAATCGTTATGCACGCTGGAAACACCCACATGCATTTCACCGCTTAACTGATACGTTAAAAAGCCGATGCCGTTTCCTAAAAATTGCGGTGAAAATTCGTAGAATTTATCCACGGCGTGGTAGATATCCACACGACCGCTGGTTTCAATTCCGATTTCCTCCAGCATGGAAAAGATGTCTATTTTAATTAAACCGATGTAACCCACCAGAAGCACAACGATAACAACCGATAAAACGGTGGCGATACGAAGAGCTGTTTTCGGAGCAAATTTTGCAATCCATTTCAGTCCCCAGCCCAGTGCTAGCGCGATGACAATGGCGATGATACCGATACGCTTGAATGCCGAAAGGAAGCAAAACAGAGTCAGCACCATCAGAGTGGCATACACAACGCCTTTTTTCGGTTTTAAAAACATATAAATCAGGTATGCACCAAGACAGAATGCCAGCTCATGCACCTCTGCCTGCACGATGATATCGCCGGTTTCTGCGGCAAAGGTGGTGATTAAGGCAATCAGCTCGGAAAAATAGTTTCCTAAACCATGCTCTAAAATGATGGTTCCGATCATTAAGATATTGGCAATGAGGATTGCCGCCAGGTTATACCATATGCCCTTTTCTCCGAATATATAGAGAATCGCCGCCGCGGCAAGGGCAAAGGACAGCATATTGGTGTAGATAAAAGCACCGGATAAGCCTCTGGCGATAACATCTGTGCTCACCTGCTCCGTAAACCAGATAAATAAGGATGCCAGAATGGTTACCAGAAGGGGCATACTATACATCAGCGCACCCTTCGCCGCCGTTGCACCTCTTGCGATGTTGGGACGGTACAGAAAGCACAAAAATGCCGAACCGAACAGAACCAGGGCGAATGCATGACGGAATGTGACAAACACACCCAGGTTGATAATTTCCGTCAGGAAATAATACATCATAACAGAAATCAGCATAAAGTATGCCGTTTTCACCTTATCCATACATGTGTTTTCCGTTGTTTTCGCCCCCTTTATCCGGTTTTATGCCGCGAATAGTTCCTTATTCCGTTGCTTCGGAAGTAAACGACTTTTTGTTTTTAATCGCTTCAGCCAACAGTTTTCTTGCGGTCTGGTTGTCCTTGAAGTTTTCTGCAATTCCCACCTTGTATTCAATGGTGATATTCTTATGCTCTTCCCGCTCTGCAAGCTGCAGACAGAACAGATTCATGATATCCTCTACCGTAATATAATCGGTATTCTTTGCCATGATGATAAAGCTTCCGTTTCCGTTATACACAAACTGTGCTTCCGTTTTTCCGAAGGCTTCTTTCAGGTATGTGGTGAACATACGGATGATTTCATCTCCGGTCTGACGGCTGTGTTCATTATTGATACCAATCAGGTTCGCAATTTCAGCCATACAGAATACCACACCACTATCTAACAGCTTTTTGTCCATGGATTTTAAGTATCTGTCGAAATATGCACGGTTGGGCAGGCCGGTTAAGTGATCGGTGTAGAAGATATACTGAACAATGTCACCGATTCTCGCAAGAGCCAGCGCACCGCCGAAGCATACAATCACAAGGAAGAATCCTGCAATGATTGTGTAGAGCGTCACATTCACGCTGGGCTTGACAGAAGCCGAGGACAGCACGGAAATATAGCTTGCACCCAGATATTCGTTATATTCGTCATTTGTTGTCATGGTATCGCTATACAGGTCTGTCAGCTCCGTCACCAATTCCTGAATGTCTTTTTCCAGGTCGGCTTTCAGCTGCGCATATTCGTTGTTGCAAAGCTCGGTGCATGTCTGTGCAGAGGATGCGCAGGCACCGCCGCAACCGCCGGTACACAGCTGGAATGTGCCAATCACATACTCACAATATGCCGAGTCGATGATGGCATGCTCTTTCAGTTCATTGTGGTCTCTCCAGCCGTAAATCAGCTCATCGTACGTAACAGTCTGGTCACCGGGAACATATCCTCCTTCTTCCCCGATGAGATTGCGCTCATGAAGGTTATCTAAAATATATTCGTATGTAATGTTGGTGTTGCCGGAATCACGCATTTTGGTTACGTATGCGTCTATTACGGTAACAATATCCTCCACAATGCTGGCTTCTTTTGCATTGGAGATATTGTTGTTATCAATTCTTGTGGTGTAGTCAGAAATCAAAACCGGCTTATTTTTCGTCAGCTGATATTTATAGATTTTGGAAAACAGTGAAGATACCTTCACCTGACGGAGATAGTTAAAATCATCCGCCAGATCGTTGAAGGACACTCCACTTTGCGTGGAACGGAAATAAGGATTCTGGTCCATTCTCTGATACAGCGTTGTCAGAGTGTCTTCAATACTGGTATCAATCATTTCCATCATTTCGATGTAGTCATAATTTCCGTTGTCTAAGTTTTCAATCGTATTGTTTGCCGGTGCCACATTGACATACTTCTGGCTGAATTCTGCAAAGTATACATCCAGCGTTTCGTCCAGAATCGTTCTGGCAAACTCGGAGCCTTCGTTGTTGGTTGCCGTAAAGGAAACCACGAAGGTGCTGGGCTCATAGATATACTCTTCGCCCTCTTCCAGCTTTGCTTCCTTCTGTGCCAGCTTATCCTCATCAGGAAGAGGCGTGATGGAGATTCTGGAAATCAAGCTGTCGACCGAGTAAATACCGGAAAGACCCATTCTGTCCACCACCTTGGACATCACGGCAGAGGACTTGATATCATTCACATCCAGCTTATCCCCTGTGGGAGCTTTTCCCTGCTCTGCCTGCTCATCGTTGTAGTGAATAACCTCCGATGCCACATAGGTGTTGGAGGATGCAAGCTTTGTATGAATACCGTAGGTGGCAAGCAAACAGAACACACCAATCAAAGGCAGAAGCTTTTTCACATATTTAATCCATTGAAACTGTTTCATTCTTCCGCCCTCCTATCGCTCTATTCCGGTTCCCTTTTTGGGGAACTTTTTAGAAATTGCATATAACATCAGTGCCGCATATGCAAATGCCGCAAATACAATCAGACCCTTCAGCTCACCCATTAAGGTAACGCCGGAAATGCTGACTGCAATACATTGATTCATTCTGTGGCTCCAGAATTCTCTGCCTGCTGCAATAGCATCATCGGCAAAAGCATGAAGCTGCTTATCGATTTCTCCAATCAGGGCGTCTGCCGCTTCGTGAGAAGCAGAATTTCCCGGTGCACCCTGCATTTTACCGATAATCAGGTTGTTTTCCATAATGGATTTTTCATTTGCCGCAACCTTGTCGCTAAAGTCCGTTGCCATTACGGAAAGCTCGTCAATACCAACCTTTGTTCTTCCCATGTAGTATTTTCCCACTTCATCCCAGGTCGGTACTAAAACAACTCGGGTCATTTCTTCGGAATACATGGCAATTGCCTGATTGCAAAGCGAAAAGGAAACTGCATTTTTCTGCCGTTCAAAGTCCGTGTTGGTGTTCTGGTAAGAAAGGCGGTCAATATACCCCGTCTTATCCCGCACAATGCCGTACTGCAGAATCAAAGATTTTAAGTTCTGCTCAATCTGCGTTTCCTTAAACTGATGCACCTCACCCGCTATGGAGTTAAAGGTGGTATTCTTCGATGTAACAAAGCTGGAGTTTTTCTCTGCCATGCCATACAGATAGTTTAAAATCGATGTTGCTTCCTTTTCGAAAAAGGATACCACGTCCATGTATTCCATGTTGGCGAAATCCGGATGGTCTTCGCCGGTAGGAACTGTGAAGTTATCCGTATAGTTTTCAATATAATAATCTTTGTACGCCGACGTAATCAGCTTAATCATATTCTCTGCGTCCAGATGCTGGGTGTCTTTGGATGCGTGATACTCCACCACGAATTCGGTGGAGATATGGTACTCGGATTCGTCTTGCACATCCCCCTGCACATACGGATACACAGACAAGCATTTTTTCAGTTCCTTCACGGATACCTCGTCCTTTAAGCCACCCTTATCGATTGCTCTTTCCAACACCTCGTCACAGGTGATTTCCGCCATATTATAGCGCGTACCGTTGGAATTCAGCGCCATGGAAGCTTCCGAGTAATTCAGAGCAACCACCGCCTGCACGGACTGTTTTGCTTTCAGATGTGCAAAAATACCGTAGGACGCCGTCAGCACAATTGCCACAACCAGAACCCACGCCTGCAGGTAGTTTGCCGTTTTAAAAAGCTTTACGAATTCACTTCGCGTTACATGCTTTGCGCGGATGTATATGGTAAAGCCTGCGATAGCCAGCAGCACCGCTGCAACCGCCATCGGCAGCATTTTCAAGAAAGCCGTATATGTCATAACCGATATCTCCTTTCCCTCTTAGTATCTGTTCACATCAACAACCACCAGCTCCGGCTGATTGTTGATTCTGAAAATTGTTTTGTTATGCAGACCCGAGCTGACAATCAGAGGACTTCCGGAAACATCGTATCTGCCGTAAACAAAGTCGCCGCCGCGTTCCGGGAACAAGCCGCCCTCATGGGTGTATAAGGGGCCCAGAATCGGAACACGCACCGTTCCGCCATGGGTGTGACCGCAAAGCATCACATCCCCCCAGGAATCTACATTGTATTCTTCAAAGATAAAAGGTTCATGAATTGCAGTTATCTTCAGGTGATTGGGGTTTTCATTCAAGTAGCTTTCAAAGCTTTCGCCTGCATAGGACCAGAAGGATGAGGGATTCGAGGTTAACACGCCGTAAATATCCACCTCTGTTTTCCCTGCAATGATGGAATCCATTTCATTTTTCAGCACCTTCACACCTGCCTGCTCCAATGCCTTTTCCAGCTCATCTGTCTGCCCGGTCAGCTTGGCAGGGTCTCGGGTTTCGTCCGAAAAACCGAATTTGGCATCCAGCGCATCCTGGGTCAGGGGTGTATCGTAATAAAGCTCTGCTTCATTGTTTCCGTATATGTAATAGGAAGGTGCCACATCCGCAAGTGCTTTGCATAAAGAAAGGGCTCTTTCCATATCGGAAGATGCAGAATCCACGATATCTCCGGTGTAGAGAATCACATCGGGATGCAGCTTTTTCACGCGGTCAATCAACTTACCGTTATCTTTTCCGTAACTACTGTTGTGCAGGTCGGAAATCTGAACGATGCGCACCTTGCTGTCTGCCTTGATGCTGCTGGTGCTGTAAAAGTTTTCTTTAAAGTCACGGTTTCCCATATAGTTTACCGCCACTATAGCGATAGCCAGCATAACCATTGCAAACAGAAGACTGATGAAAAACAGCTTCACTACCTTCAGATTCTTTTTTGCCTTCGGCGTCTGAAGCATGGATACATCGCCTTTTCTTTTATATATCTTCATGGTTTTTACATATCCCACAACAGAGCAGGCATGAAGCCAAACCATTTCTTTATATTCCTTTTCAAATTCACGTAAGGAATCTGTACCGTAGTATCCCACGGTCATCTGCTTTTCGTCCACACTTTCAAAAACAAACTTATCTATCCAGGTTTCATAAACCTCTTCCGACAAGGTCGTTTTCAGATACTCTTTGATTTTCAGGTCGATATCTTCCACCGTTTCCTGCGATATTTCAGGTGCATTATATGTATCCATGCGCTATCTTCCTTTCTTCAATATACTTCTATATAAACTGCAGGTTTTTTCTGCAACATCTATCCAATTGTATTTGCTTAAGATGAATTCTTCTGTTCCGCATCTGAGACGTTCTGCAAGCTCTGCGTTGTCACAAAGCTCCTGAAGCTTTTCCGCCAGCTCCTGTGTATTTCCTTTTTGAAAATACAGGGCGTGCTCCTCTGCCACCGCCGTGTTTTCCGGAATATCCGAGCAGAGCACGGCATTTCCGTAAGAAAGCGCCTCTAAAAGGCTTAACGACATTCCTTCTAAATCGGAGGGGAGGCACGCAGCGTATGCGTTTGTGTATATTTCGTTTAGCACGTCTCCCGAAATAAATCCGGTAAAATAAATGTTCGGGTTCTTCTTCGCTTTTTCCTTAAGAAGTGCAACATATTCATCGGTATCGCTGGTGTCGCCTGCGATAACCAGTTTTTTGTCGGTTTTGATCTGGTTATAGGCATCTATAAGATAATGAATGCCTTTTTCCGCCGTAAGTCTTGAAACGATACAGATGTATCCGTCTTTTTCCAGACCATACAGCTTTTTGATTTCATCAGCTTCTTTTCGGTTCGGTTTTTCAATACCGTTGGGAATGATAACTGCATCCCGCTGATAGGTTTCTTTAAAATAGTCCTGCGCGCTTTTGCTCAGCACAATAATTTCATCCGCATATTTTGCCAGCATTTTTTCACCCAGATGGATGTATTTCGAGGCAAAGCCCTTGCCCCATTTTTCTCTCTGCCAATCCAAACCATGCACGGTGGCAACGCATTTTTTACCAAACAGCTTAGGAATCCACATAGCAGCACATGGACCCTCTGCGTGAAAATGAAGAACATCATACCGCCCGAAGGACGCCGCAATTGCCGCCGTAAAAGAGGCAATCATGGCAGATACGCCGCGCACAGGTAAGGTGACCGCTTTTTTCAGGCGCACACCACGGTATGTTTTACGTTCCACAGTTCCCACATATTCATTTTCCACCCGATCGGAGGAACGGTTATAGCAGGTTACTTCGTTGCCCCGCTCCACCATGATAGGGCAAAGCGTAGTCAGCACCTTTTCAATTCCGCCACGCCTTGAGGGAATCACTTTATGGCCAATCATTGCGATTTTCATCTGTTTTCTCCCATCTGTCCGTTATCTACCCGTTGCCGTCAGCATGACAATCGGGGTTTTCAGCATAATTTTGATGTCGCCCCAAAAAGTTCTGTTTTCAATGTAGTCCAGGTCCATTTCCACCCATTCCTCAAAGGGAACATCGTTCCGGTTTTTGTGAATCTGCCAGGTGCAGGTGATGCCGGGCGTTACCAGAAGGCGAAGCTTCTGATAGTCCGTATAATACTGCACTTCTCTGGGAAGCGGAGGACGTGGGCCCACCAGAGTCATATCACCCTTGAGCACGTTAAAGAACTGCATCAGTTCATCTAAAGACACCTTCCGCAGAAACTTTCCCACACGGGTGATGCGAGGGTCCTCTTTCATCTTAAAGACGGGACCTTCCATTTCGTTCTGGTCTTTCAGCTCGTCAATCATCTTGTCTGCTCCGGCACGCATGGTGC
>JAFQLU010000006.1 GCA_017396465.1 Clostridia bacterium
AGGAAACATTTCCATAATTTTTTCTACACATTCCACCTGTTCTTTTGAGCCTAAATAGCCTGTATATATTCCGTCAAAAGAAAGACCCAGAGTTTTCCAGTGATTTGCAGCAGGCAAAATATTATCTGTCAAGTCACAGAACGTATAACCTTTAAATCCTGTATGAGCAGACAAAACCGCCGTAGGCAATGCACAGGTTTCTATTCCAGCAGCACTCAAAATCGGAATAGCCACGCTCAGGGAGCATTTACCAAAGCTTGATATATCATTTATTGCAATTACTCTTTTCTGATTATGCACATTTACACCCTCTTATGAATACGCCTTTATAAGACTGATTGCGTTCTGCAGTTCCGCTTCACTACTTAAGGGATATGACCCTATAACATTTCCTCCACAACTGGCAGAAGCAATGTAGGCACCACCCATTCTTCTTATTTCGCAGTAAATCGGTTTACCAAGATACTGACCATAGCCTTTTCTTTCAGCATAAGGTCCAACCTCAACACGTTCTCCTGTATTTGGATGTGTTATTATTGTGTTATATGACACTTTAACCACTCCAGAATACACAACTGCACCATCTGTCATCTGACTCTGTTGATTATTTTCTATCTTTTCTGCTAAATCTACAAAATTTTCTTTGTTTTCTGACGCAGAGTTCATATCTGCATCAAGAGTTTTTTCTATCTGCGCTCGTGTAAAGGTATATTCCTTTCCGTCATGATATACAAACGTTATAGAATCAAGATTTGACGCAAGACTGAATAACACTGCCGCATCAGAATACGCCTTGCCGCGTTCAGATTTTATTCCTTCATCATAAGTAATCAGTAAAGCATTAGAACTAATCTTAAAAGTCAAAGCATTAAGCTCATCCTTTGACTTTATTTTATCTAAAATTTTCTGTATTTCCAGTTCTGTAGCATTCATAGTTTTGAGTGCTACGAGTTCTTCTGCATTATCTCTATAGAAATTTAATGGTATTTCCAAAATCGTTGTGGTGTTAACTCCGCCCGATGTAAGTCTGTAAGAAGTCGTACTCTTTTTTTCTGACATTTCTTTTGTTACAGTTTCAAATGTAAGGGGGTTATTGTTATAGGTATATGTGCCATCATCTTTTTTGTAATAGGTATACATATATCCTGCACCTTTATCACATTCCAAATGATACCACGAAGTCAACAGGAACTTACCCTCTTCCTCTTTGAAATCCATAATATCAATTCCTGTACTTTCCTTATCCCTCTGCCTGTCTATAAAAGTGTTTATAAGTTTAACATTCTTTGCAGCTACCATACCGTCTGCAAATTCAACTCTACAAACCTTATCTTCTTTAATCTGTGAAAGCTCGGGAGCCTCAATATTTTTTTCGGGCGGGTTCGTGCCTATTGCAGGAATTTTAAAGCTCTCATATATTTTTTCGCACAATCTTTCGCTCACTGTTTCTTTATAGAACAGAAGACTCGCTCCATAAGGTTCGGGATTGGGTAAATTTTTAATATAATACACAATCGCATTTTTTGAATTGTGCTGTGTTTCACACTTTATAACATTCTCTGCAATTTCCTTACCCACCATCTCCTTATCTTCATTTATCAGGGTAAACTCCCCTGCCGTATTTCCTTTACTGTCATACAGGATTCCCTTAGAATCACTGCTCCACTTACCAGGAACTGTTATTTCATATCCCTGAACTGAAACCGTCTTTTCAAGCCTTTCGTATCCGAATTGCATATACAAAAAACCAACAACAAGAGCAAATACAGCGGCTAGTACAACAACGATAAATAATCTTTTTTTGTTCATAATATCACTCCTGTTCTAATACTGTTCCAAATGCCAGTCCGTCATTTATTTCATCAATTCTTACTTTTAAAATCTGCGTACTAACGTCTTTTGAGCACGGTGCCACTACAGTAATATAATTATCTGTTTTTCCCTCGTATATGCCTCTTCTACCCTTGTGCTCACGTTCAAACAACACCATTACTTCTTTGCCTATATGAGATTTCAAAAAATCATCTTTCGTTTTATTTGTTACATCTATTAACTTTTTGCTTCTTTCTTCTTTTACGCTGGGTTCTATCTGATTTGGCATTTTTTCTGCCATAGTTCCTTTGCGAATGGAATATTTGAATATATGTGCCTCAGCAAAAGCAATTTCTTTGGCAAATGCAAGGTTTTTTTCAAACTCTTCGTCTGTTTCTCCAGGGAACCCTACCATTATGTCTGTAGTGATTGCCGCATCAGGAAATGCTTTTCTTATACGATCAACAGACATTCTGTAATCGCAAGTTACGTATTTTCTGTTCATACGCTTTAAGGTTTCGTCACAACCACTTTGCAAAGACAGATGGAAATGACGACAAATTTTAGGGAGCTTTGCGATTTGTTCTGTAAACCCATCATCAAAGAGGGTAGGCTCTAAAGAACCCATTCTAATACGCTCTATACCCTCTATTTCGTTTAAACCTTTAAGCAAATCTATAAGACTCTCTTCTGTATCACGGCCATAGGAGGCAAGATGTATTCCTACAAGAACAATCTCTGAAAAGCCATGATTTGCAAGCCTTTGCGCCTCTGAAAGCGAGCTTTTTAAACTTCTTGAACGTATTCTACCCCTGGCATAAGGAATGATGCAATAAGAACAAAAATTGTTACAACCGTCCTGAACCTTTAAAAAAGCCCTCGTTCTTCCCTCGTAGCTTGTTACATCAAGCTCTTCAAATTCGCATTTTTTTGATATATCTTCAACCAAAGAGAATTTCGATTTAGTTTTTATAAACTCCTCATAATACGAATAAACCTGCGATTTTTTATCAGTACCCAGGATTATATCTACTTCTTTAATTTTTTTCACATCCAAAGGTGCAACCTGTGCATAACATCCCATTACAATTAATACACTCTCAGGATTTTGTTGTTTTGTACGTCTTATCATCTGGCGTGATTTTCTATCGCCTAAATGGGTTACTGTGCAAGTATTTATAATGTACACATCTGCAACATCTGCAAAATCAACACAAATAAAGCCCTGCTCTTCAAATTGCTTTTTCACGGCTTCTGATTCGTATGTATTGACTTTACAACCTAATGTGCATATTGCAATTTTTTTCATCACATTACCCCCAGTATAATACATTTTAACATATTTTCGTTTTTATGTAAAGAAAAACGCCCAACAAATATGTATAAACTTAAAAATATTTTTAATATAATCTTGATTTTTGATTAATTTTGTATTATAATGTTTGAGTATGATTTCGGGATGTGGCCCAGCTTGGTAGGGCGCTACGTTCGGGACGTAGAAGCCGCAGGTTCAAATCCTGTCATCCCGACCAGGAACACAGAGTATCTATTTGGATGCTCTGTGTTTTTTATTTTGGGGATGATAGGATTTGAAGGGTCGGCTTTGGTTGCCAGTGGCAGTCAGAGCCGTCCACCGCTCCGCCCGCAGGCGGGCAATATCATGTCATCCCGACCAAAAATCCTTTTTTTAATTCGTTCACAGTTTTTTCTCCGCAATTATACACATATCCAATATTACTAAATAAATATATTATAAAATGGTTATGCTATATATTGAACGGAGTGATTGTTATGGAAAATTATGAAATGCCCGTAGGTCTTGGAATGGCACTTGCACAAAGACCCGAGGCTATGGAAAAATTTACTGCTCTTAGTACCGACAAAAAACAGGAGATAATTAATGGCACACATTCAGTTTCATCAAAAGAGGAAATGAAACAATATGTAAATAGAATTATATTGGAATACTAATATGATTCATACTCTATATTTTTGCATGTAAAGAGGTGATTGTTATGGATGATAAGAAAAAACAGGATTCACAAAAAACCGCAACAGATAACAAATGGATTTCCACGGGGCTAACCCGTCCCAGTGATAATTCCGAACGTAAAGATGGTCCGGGAGGGGAGGATGCAGATTAAATTTTAATTTGACACACTTGTATATGTCAATCTGTCAGGTAAACAAAACACAGACGGAGTTTTTGCATCCCGTCTGTGTTTTTTATTGTAAATTCGCTAAATATTCTTCTACAAAATGAGATACAGTCGCTCCGTCTGCTGTAGCGGTTACTTTCATTGCGCCATCATCCAACGCTGCTGTTGCATTTACAGGTGTCCAGCCGAGAACATTATAGTTATATGTACCGTTATTTCTGTAAACTTCTGCACTGCCGAGCGCAAAATCACCATTTGTGATTTCGCCCATATCTACTACATGGATATCATCCACTCCGAAGATACATTTGCTGAGCGCATTGGAGTCTGAACCCCAGAAGAAACGGAAAACGGTATTATATTTTTCCTCCGTGAATGTTTTCCGTTCCTGCAGATAGTAATACTCAAATTTCTGCCACTGTGTTGTAAGAACATTCTTAAGAGTTACACCGGGATAATTGGTGTTGAATCCATTTTTGTCCGCTATCCGCGTTTTCGCATTCTGGAAAAACCGAATACCGCCGGTGGTGACATCGTCCGTTGCCTGCTCTACCTTTGCCCAAAAGGAAACCTTATATAAATGATTGGGTTTCATCGTCACTTCCTGTCGGATTTCGCCACCGGTATTTGTTCCGTCACCCAAACGCATATATCCGTTTGACCCATCCGGTGCGCCGCCGGAAACAAAGGATTTTTGGCCGGACGCACGCCATACGTTTATATCCGCTTGAGAATCGAGCGCTGAACCTGCGAAAATCTCTCTGCTCTCTGCAGCCTCGGTTGTTTTTTGCGCTGTGGAATAAAAACTGAAATCGTCTACATAATAGTCCACAGAGCTGACATCTTCTGTCGCATAATTTTTTCCGTTCAATCGGATACTCACTTCTTCGAAAGATATGATTTCTGCTATGGCACCCTTTGTTTCTGTCGTCATATTCTGATATCCTGCCGGGATGGCACCTCTTACCGTACCGCCCCAATTTTCCACTTCTGCAGAAACATGAACCCATTCTCCTTTTTTGAGTCCCGTTTCCGAGGCATTTACCGTAACATAAGAGCTGACGATATCTGTATCCGACAAACTGTCGTCTTCTGCCGTTTTATGCACTCTACCACTTGCCCAGATAACAAAGGACACCGTGTCATTGGTAAGTTCTGTATTATCAAGTTTTACCCAAGCGGAAAGATGCAGTGTGTCTCCAGGGTTCGCCGTTTTGAAAACAGGATAGTTGGTGTTGGTGAAGCTATTGCTTGTAACGCGAATCATCTTCGCATTATTGCTTCCCAAGGCACCTTCTCCTTCATAAAATTCCTTTTCAAAATCACGGTAAAGGTAAGGATTGTCTACGCCTTCAAACCGGAATGTTTCCTGATTAAGCTTTACCAAATTTGCCAGACCGCCGTAGTATCCCACGCTATCTTTATATGTGGTAGTGTTAGTAACCGCGTAATAATACCCGTCTCCTAACGATGTGAGTCCGGTGCAATATACAGATGCTCCGCCACATACTCTTGCCGGATGACCGGTCACGCCGTGAGAAACCGCCTCATGGTCATCCAGCGTTTTACCATTACCGCACAAGCATTTCAATGTCATATGCCAGCCCGGCTCTTGTTCGTTGTAATCTCCGTCACCGTCTGCGTCCTCATAGTCGGTATACAGTGCGGCTCTTGCGTGAGCATCCGCTTGGGAAACAAACCCTTCGCTGTCTCCCGTCACGCTCTGCCCCACTTCAATCGTATCCATATATAAAGGCACAGAACCGTCAATAGCAAACCGGGTGACATTGGGAAACTCTTTTCCGGAATCAGAACGATAACACTCCAGCCAGATATCACCGGTATCCTTGTCCACCTCCAGTTGTTGTGCGCCATATGACTGATTGCCTACATAACAGAACATTTTGTGTTGATACAAAAATGTTTCTTCCGTATCGCTATATTCCTTTTCTAAAAGCTCTTCTGTAAACGGCAGAAGATTCCGCTCGTTTATCTGCTCTAAATCGTATGCCAGAATCATCAAATTTTCATTGTCATACCGTTTTGCGTTCCTATAAGTTCCTGAATTTACAAATAAATACGTTTTTTCGTCCGGAACATCCAACGCACCGTCTCCGTCTGTATCATATCCGCCGCCGGGGAGTTTCCCCACCGCAACACCGTCAATACCGCTACAGCCGTAACGGTGTCCCATCGAAGTATGATAATTTCCGTGTTCACCGGCACCCATATTGTTGCAAAACGCCTCTTTTACCTGAGGAACATAAAGTGCCTGCATCATACCGGGCGTTGTGTATGGCATATCCGGCTCCGTTATCATTCTTCCATCAATAACACCTATAAAAAACTGCTCTGAGGCATTATATATAAGAGGCGTGTATATTTTGCCGTTGTTGTAGCAAACATCGCCAATATGTGCGCCGCCTTTATGAGACCCGGTAGACATACCTATCATAGAACCTACAATTTCACCGGTGGCAACATCCAGTTTTACCAGCATATTGGTAAAGGATGCATACATGTATTTTCCCTCATCATCCACGCAAACACCCTGCACATGTCCTGCACCGTAAGAGTCTGCAGCCTCGGACCAATATCCCAGATTGAGTTCTCTTTTACCGTTTTCCAGAATGTTGTTTAAAGCAGTTTCGTTTTCTTGTGCAGCAAATGTCACAGTCAACACAGATAAACACAAACACACCGCCAACATAAGACTTATGATTTTTTTCATATATGTTCCTCCTCTTCTTATTGGAATCCACAAATACAGTATAGCAGAAAAACATACATACGTACATTGACATTTCACAACAAAATATGGTAAAATAACAACCAAAGGAGGTGCACGGTTTGCTATACAAGATTTTTGCAAACGGATTTACGCCAGTTTTACACATAGCCAGCATCGGATACGCGTTTCAGAAGGAAAATACACGTTTTGGTCCCGGGCAACAGCTTGCCTATATTGTGCATTATGTATTAAGCGGAAAAGGGTATTTTAACAACCACCCGGTATCTGCCGGGCAGGGATTTTTAACCACACCGGAAGATACCTTTGAATTGCGACCGGACGAAACCGACCCATGGGAATATCTTTGGTTTGTTTCCCACGATCCGAAAATGGTGGATATTTTTGCTACATATCATATGCATCCTGATACGAAGATTTTTGACTATGAAAGTATTGAAGACGCCCGTGCTTTGGCAAAACAACTGGATCTGCATCACGGAACCACCTATCCTTCTCTGCTTCTGACAGAATACTTTTTGCATCTGTTTAACAATCATATGCTCCACAGAAAATCTGCTCCGCAATCCGAAACGTATGCAGATCACTTTTCAAGCTATGTGGAAGCGCATATACATACCTCTATCAAAATAGAAAAAGTGACCTCCTATTTGGGTGTCAGCCAACAGTATTTATATAAAATCTGCAAAAAGCATTTCGGTGTTTCTCCCAAAAGATATATCCAGAATCGCAAGCTGTTATACGCAAAAAAACTGTTGCAACAAACTCAACTGACGATAACAGATGTGGGAAAAGCAATCGGCTTAGACGATGTTTTAACCTTTTCAAAGTTTTTTACTACGCATGAGTACACCTCTCCCCGTGAATTCCGAAAAAAGCACCGTAACACATAAAAAAACAGATGATGGAACGCAAAATTCCGTCATCTGTTTTTTATAAAATTTAGAAAGAAGCTGTAACGGTAGGGCTTGTATTATAGCCTGCACCGGTCAATCTGCTCATGCGAGCAAAAAATCCGCTTTCATAACGTTTCTGGAAGTATTCACTATCCACGGCATCCACGTCACCCCACAGGCGAACTTTGCTTTCGCCGGGATAGAACGCCATAATCTGTTCGCCGGGAAGTCCGTAATATTTCGTGGTATTGACTTTGGCACCGCCGATTCTGTAAATCACGTTGCCCTCGCAATCGTAAATTACGCCGTTTGCATAAAATTCATGATAGCCGTCACCATTGATATCCACAGGCAGACATTCATAAATCGGAACGGGGAAATCAAAAGGAATTTCCTCACCGGTCATAGCATCCATGACATAAACCTCATCGGGAATATGGCTTGCTTCCGGTTTGGTTTTGACTGCCAATGCCATTTTGAAATGATCGGGACGCACGGTTGCAACCCAACCCTGATGCATATGGTTGGTATTATATCCTGTTTTTTCACTCTGCACTTTTTTCCAAACGATTTCACCTTTATCATCATACATAATAACACGCCAGCAACCAACAAAGTCCTTATCCTCACGGCAGGTATAGAGATAAGTTCTGCCGTCGGGACCCCAGAACATCTGCACGATGTCACTGTGACCGCGGAATTCGTCATGGCTACACAAAAGCACGTCTTTACCGTCATCTAAGGAAATCAGACGTTCTCCCCAGAATATTTCATCCACACCGTCGCCGTTAAAGTCAAATACGTTGATGTGGTGAGAAGCTCTCGGACCGGGTTCATCGGCACCGATTACTCTTTCCCAACGCAGAGATCTGTCGCTGTTATATGCCTGCAGGAACATGTCGCCATATGTACCCTGAGAAGTAATCAACACGGGTTCGCCTTTTACATAACCTGCTGTCATGTTGGGGCGATAACAATGTGTCATCGGTTCATACATGGTGTTAATCGCAGGGAATTCCCATGTGTCCATGGTCTTACCGTTTCTGGGATCGATTTTTTCCACGATGGAATTACGCACGCTGAAGGGGCGTAAGTCATCGGTGTTGTGTATCATATAGATTTCTTCCATACCGTCCTGGTCTAAATCAAATGCAATGAAAGGACAGAACCACACACCGGGCATAACGCCGGGACCCCATTCTCTGTGCCACAGACGCTGACCTTTTTCGCCGTAAAGCGCCATATGCATATTACCGGTCTGCGGACGGATATATTCTTCCCACGGATCCATGTTGTGAGAATCAGAATAACCGAACAATGTATATTCCGGTTCATTTTCTGCAATTTTTAATTGTACGGAACGCACCTGCTTCAGCGGAATACCTAAGTCAAACTCTTTTAAAATCTGAATGTTCATAAGAAAACCTCCAAATATTTTTGTCACCTTTATTCTACGCCTTTTTTCTGCATTTTGCAATACAATTCTTGCAAAATATCGAATTATTTTCTGATAATTATTGCAGAATCGAAAAATTTTCTCTATTCTTCACAAAACCAGTCGGGAAAGGAAGCATCAAACCGACAAAGCTTTACATTTGTGAAGAACAGCTTTTCCTCCGGGATGTTTCCGTCAAAGGAGATATAAAATCTGCCGTCTCCCAAAGCTGCAATACCTGTGGAGCCGCGCGAAAAATGAGAGCCGTATATTCTGTTTTCTTTTTGCCCCACACCGATTTTCGCCGAGGTCAGAAGCATCCCTTTTTCCGCACCTCTGCCTTCTAGTTTGGACTGTTTTGCAGAAACTGTCCCATCAATAGCAAACATCTTAAAATGCTCAAATTCCGTTTTTTCACCGGGATAAACCGCTACAAACCAGTAACCGCTATGAGAATCATATTCCAAATTCTGAATTCCCCAATTGGTGTTACCGGTGTAGAAAAAGTATCTTTCCTCGCATTTTTCCGGACCGTTGTGGTGAGGACAAAGCTGCTGCAAAGGTTCAGCATAGGCATCAAAGATGGAGAGGTCATATTGCAGCAGAACCTGATGGTCATTGTCGGTACGGTCAATTTCTCCGTAGATTCCTTCTGCAACCATGATTTTCCGCGCCCCGTCTTTTCCGCTGCCGAACACCGGTCCCACGGAAACGCCGTCAATACCGCTGCAACCAAAACGGTGCGGTCTGCCGCTGGACTCGTCCGTACTGCTGTAGTCCGAAACAACATCACGCAGATATACCGCTTTCATAGCGCCGTCCTTTTCCGCATCCATTCCCATTCGGGTTAACTTGTCTGCATCAAAGGATACCAGATAAAATGCATTCTCTTCCGCCAGAGCCTTACCGGTACGTGCTACGATTCCTGCGCCGATGCTGTCGTGCTTCAGCTCCAAGGACCCGTAAACCCGGTTGTTTTCCGAATCAAAGGCAATGCATCCCAGATGCCCGATCAGGTTTTCCACCGTGGCAATGGCGTTGCCTTCCATGTCGGTTTTTAATAAAATCGTCGTAAAGGAATAATATACATATCCGCGCACGGTATCCACTGCAATGCCCTGCACATGACCTTCTTTCCAGTTTCCGCTAAAAATATTTTTGGGTAAATTCATGTCTGCACCTTCCAAAAAGTTTTTTCTATATTCTACACCTTTTTTCCGCATATTGCAATACGAATCTTGCATATTTCTTTCTTTTTCTGATAATGTTTGCAGCTGCGGATATTTCACTTCTGTTATTCCGAAACTGCCCGGAAAGGATATTACACAGCTTACAAAAAAGCTGTAGCAAAATGAAATCATTTTGCTACAGCCCACACGATTTTTTTATTTTGTAATTGCCGATGTCAAGGGAGTAAATGCCGTCAAGTCGCTCCAGAGCATCACATTGATTTTGCTGCCGGTTTCAAAATCTTGCGGCAGAGCATCCGAACTATAGTATCCGTTTGTTACATTTACGGATTCAACATCAATCATCTGTTTGGTATCCTTGTCGTAAGAAACATACAGAACAATTGCCGTATCTTCTGCTGAAGTTGCTAAAACCGCACCTGTTGCTGCATCGTATGTCAGTTTATTTTTCCGTACGACATTCGCATCTGTTGTCCATACAGTATAGCCGGATATTGCACCGTTTAAGTAGCCTACAACCTCCACGGTAAGCTTCTTGCCGTTTGCAGAAGCAGGAATGGTGAAATCAAGGCTCGTATCTGTCGTTTCATACACGCCGAGAAGTGCTTTATTTGCATCTTCGCCCTGATAAATCTTCACGATGTGGGAAACGCCGCTTTCTGCCGCTGTCACATCATCCCAGGACACAGTTACATTCTCTGCAACTGCCAGATCACCGTTGATTGCGATATTTTCCGCATAAACATCCTGAATCTCAAGCAGATTGATATAATCGTACCACATAGATGCCGAGCCGGAGGTTGCGTTATTTGCCGTTGCCTTAATATTCAGATTCGCCGCAACATCTACATCCGCTGCAACTGCCTCCGTCGCTGCAAAACGGTATTTGTAATAATTCATAGTGTTTGTTACCTGAGGCGGTTCTGCGGTATCTGTAATCTGCAGGGTGTTCTCGCCCTTTGTCAGATTGATATCCAAATCAGCGGTAACGTCCTTTGTATCAATTTTCATACCTACGCACAATTCATAGGTTTTTCCTGCCACAAGCTTCACGGGAGCCGAAAGCGTTGTGGGGTTTATTGCCGACTGATAAACATACATATTGCCATTGGATATGGATTTGCTTGCACCTGTTGTTTTCGCAGGATTTGATGCAAATACCATGGGTATATCTTTGTAATTCACTACAAGGCTTTCTCCGCTGCCGCTGGTGTTGTATCCCGAAACGGTTGACAAAGCAAAATCGCCGTTGGGCACCAGGTTTGCCCCCTTATATTCCTTAATGGACAATTCATCTACATAAAGGATACCGTTTCCGGAAGCTTCGGTCACATGGATGCTGATTGATGTACTGCCGTTCCACGCAACAGTACCGGTAGCAGGAATATAAACATAACCCACATAGTCAACCCAATCGGTGGTAAGCGTAGGTCTTCCGCTGTTCACTTTTTCTGTGTTATATGTAAGCGGTACATAGTTACCGTCTGCATCCAGATATCCCGTAAATGCGCCCTGCGCCGACATTGCAGAACCATTGTTCTGCGGGTTGAGCTGAAAATACGGAACCGCATGGATAAATCCGTTGGTAAGTGCACTTGTTTTAGCGGTAACAGCACCCGTGGAGCTGTTTAAATAATAATGACTTTCACTTTCCAGGGTTTCGTCAATAGTCACAGCAGGCGCTTTGAGTCTTGCCGTGAACTGATACAGCGTGTTGCCGTGTACATTCGAAATCGGATATCCGCCTGCACCGTTGGTGAATTTTGCCGAACCATCCTTTGAGGAAACTGCAGCATACATACCGTCTCCGCTTTCACCCGCTGTCTTAAAATATCCGCGGCCGGTAGCATCGGTTACGGTACCGCTTGCGTCTACTGTCTTATATGCCACTCCGTTGACTACGCTGGAATGATACAGTTGTGTGATTTTTCTGCCGTTATCCATCAGCTCATCGCCCGCCGAATAGGACAAGTCGGTAGCAACGCCGGGCTGTGCAACCTGCTCCAGTACAATATTATCCACATAGGATACTGCGTTTACATTCTCCGACGCGTTTCTGAGCGTAAGTCTGAATGCGCTGAAGTTATCTACTGCAACAAACGAACTGCTTCCTGCGGTAAACATCCCGTCTTCATACACAAACTCGTAGGAATATTTCTGCCATGTGCCATCTGCCGAAATATAGGTTGAAAATGCACCTGATAAATCCTTCCAGACAGATGTGTTTTCAAAGGAATATACGCCGGTTGTTTCATCGTAAGAAACAGTTTCCTTTGTGGTGTCATAATTTCCGGTCTTCACAAACGAACCGTTTGCCCCAACCATAAATAAAATCGGGAATACCTTCGTGGGCATCGCGCCCTCCTCTGCCTTTACCATGGCATCGTAGGATAACCGATAGGTTTTTCCTTTTTCCGGTTTAAAGGTGGATGTTTTCAAACCGATGGAAACATGCTCGTCCACAAAACAAACATTGATACATCCGTTGGAATCGCCAGCCCCTTCACCTTCTACATAACTGTAGTAGGGCTTGTTCTGATATGTTATTCCGTCAAACTGCTGCAAATCTGCTTCTGTTTCAAAGTCCAGATACAAAGAGCTTGCAGTTTCACTGCCGTAGAATCCTGCCTGCACCGGAGCAACCGTTAAAGCGAAAAGCACAGCAAGAAGCACGGACAACATGACATAACCTTTTCTTTTCATATTTACACTCCCTTTATTGTATTTTTACGCATCTTACTTATGAAATCAAATATATAATTCGTGCAGAATTTAGATGCCAAGCATTTTAAATGAATTGACAACTGTCTTGTCGTGAATTGGCGTTCCGCCATGATTTCTCGCTATCGCTCCATGAATTGAATTGCCTTCATGCACGAAGTGCAATTCACGAGCCGCAGGCTCAATTCACGAAATCTTTGATTTCAATTCATGCCGAAGGCAATTCATTGATTTCATCCTCGATGAAATCAATATAACACATGAACCACAAAAATGCAACTCACAATACAAAAAAAGTCAATATTTTTATACAAAAAGTCGATATCATACAAAAAAGAGCCAATCCCCAAAGGGAATTAGCTCTTTGAAATCTTACAGTACGCAGTTTAAGAACGCCTGGGTTCTTTCGTTCTGCGGGTTTGTGAAAATTTCTTCCGGTGTGCCTTCTTCCATGATGATACCGTCATCCATGAAGATAACACGGTCGGCAACATCTCTTGCGAAGCCCATTTCGTGGGTTACCACAACCATGGTCATGCCGGCTTTAGCTAAATCCTTCATAACGGCTAAAACTTCGCCTACCATTTCAGGATCCAGCGCCGAGGTCGGCTCATCGAAGAGCATGATGTCGGGCTTCATAGCTAGCGCACGGGCAATTGCCACACGTTGCTTCTGACCGCCGGAAAGCTGGGAAGGATAGCTTTCAGCTTTATCCTCCAGACCTACGGTTTTTAAAAGCTCCATCGCCGTTTTTTCTGCTTCTTCCTTGGTTTCCTTCTTAAGGTCAACCGGAGCAAGCATGATGTTTCTTTTCACATTCATGTTTGCAAACAGATTAAAGTGCTGGAACACCATACCGATGTTTTCACGAACCTTATTGATATTGATTTTTTTATCGCTGATGCGAAAATTATCCACAATGATTTCGCCGGAAGTTGCTTCCTCCAGCTTGTTTAAACAGCGCAGAAATGTGGTTTTACCGGAACCGGACGGTCCGATAACGCACACCACTTCACCATTATAGATATCTGTGGTAACGCCGTCTAAAACAACTTTTTTTCCAAAGCTTTTCTTCAGGTCTTTCACATGGATTTTTACTTCGGTTTTATTTTCTGCCACGGCTTAATCTCCTTTCCAAAGCATTTGCAACCTGCTGCAGAATCAAGATAACAATTAAGTACATCACTGCAACAATTGCCCAGGTTTCAAAGGATTTAAAGGTGATGGCAATAACATTCTGCGCTTTGTTAACCAATTCCGGAAAACCGATAACCGAAAGGATAGATGTATCCTTTAAGGTAATGATAAACTGGTTTACAATGCTGGGAATCATATTTTTGATTGCCTGAGGCAGAACAACCCGGAACATGGATCTCCAATAGGATAACCCGAGACTTCTTGCAGCCTCCATCTGACCGGGGTCGATAGCCTGAATACCCGCACGGATGATTTCGGACATGTATGCACCACAGTTCACGGCAAGACAGATCGTACCCGCCTGCAGGGGTGAAAAGGTGTAGCGAATGCCTAAAATCGTTCTGAGCCCGTAGGGCAGTCCGTAGAACACGAAGAACGCAAGAACAATCATGGGAACGCCACGGATAATGTGCACGTAAACCGCAGAAATTGCTCTTGTTACTTTATTGTCCACGACGCTGGCCAAACCAAAGATAACGCCGAGAATGCACCCGAAAAACAGACCGCACAGTGCTAAAAGCAAGGTTTGTCCCATTGCCGAAATCAGCAGTGAGCCGTAGGTGCCGATGATTTGTGTCATGGAGCAAATACCCTCCTAATAATGATATGCCTTAAAGTGTTTGATTAGCCGAGGTATTTTGCAATAATCTCGTCGTACTTGCCGTTTGCACGGATGTTCTTAAGACCTGCGTTGAAGAGGTCTACCAGTTCCTGTTTGGAAGAATCGAAGATTGCGAAACCGTACTGTGCGGGTTCGTTTTCTGTACCTTCAACGAATTTCATATCCAGTTCGCCGATTTTGATGTTGTATTTTAAGATCGGTGTATCATCCAGGCAAGCGTCAACCTGTCCGCCCATAACCGCCTGATACATGTCAGGAGATGTGGAGAAGGTTACAACTTCAAAACCATACTGGTCTTTGATGCTTTCTGCGTACTGGTTGCTCATGGTACCGTTCTTAACAGCTACCTTTTTGCCGGACATGTCAGCAAAGCCTGCGATGGAAGAATCGGAAGCTACTGCCATACCCTGTGTTGCATCATAGTAACCGTCAGAGAAGGTCCAGCCTGTGTTCTTTCTTTCTTCTGTGATGGAAGCACCGGCAATCATACCGTCTGCCTGGCCTGCCTGACATGCTGCGATAGCTGCATCCCAGCCAACATACTGCAGGTCATAGGTGAAGCCCTGATCTTCAGAGATAGCCTTTAAGATATCCATATCGATACCAACGATGTTACCTTCAGCATCCTGGAATTCAAAGGGGCTGAAGCCTTTGTCTGTTGCGATAACGAAGTGTTTACCGCCTTCTGCGGGCGCGTTTGCATTGCCGCCTTCTGTGTTGTTGCCGCAAGCTGCTAAGCTCAGCATCATGATAGCTGCTGCAGCCAGGCATAAAATTTTTCTGAATTTCATGTGTTTTGTCTCCTTTTTTTATATATTTTTGGTGATACAAATTATATTGTACTATATTTTAAGCAAAAAAACAAGTATTATTTTATTTTTTTCGCTCAAAAACAGGAAAAAACCGCATAGAATGGGCAAAACTTGACAATATAGGATAAAAATGGTATAATCTAGAACAGATTATATACAGAATTTATTTATCGCCATTGTCCACAAAAGGCACCGGCGGTATTCACAGAACATCGTCAACTGAAAGGAGAACTTACAAATGATGAAAAAAATCATAAGCAGTCTGCTTTGCATTCTTATTATGCTCTGCAGCACCGTCTGCTTCGCGGCAGACCCGATTCGTGTGGAGCTGGACTATGCTCCCATCACCTTTGACCAGGACCCCATGATTGTGAACGACAGAACCATGGTTCCTGTCCGTGCCATTTTTGAAGCTATGGGTGCTTCCGTAGAATGGAACGCAGAGACACAGACCGTCACCTCCAGACTGGGCAACTTAACCGTTGTTATGGTGATTGATAACCCCGTTATGACGATTAACGGCGGTATCAAAACCATGGACACCGCGCCCATCATCCGCGGCGGACGAACACTGGTTCCCGTTCGCGCCGTTTCCGAAAGCTTCGGCTGTGAAGTGGCATGGGATGGGAATAAACGCTTGGTCAGTATTTTTTCGCAGGATTTCCAGAAACGGATAGAAACTGCAGATTCCTTCGGCTATGTGAAGCAGCTGACAGACGGCACAAAAAAAGCCAATGCTGCGTTCGGCCTTTCCTATTTCCATGATTACACCGTCAAAACCGACACGGCAGACGGAACTGTGATTGAAATTTCCGCCACCTCCGATGCCGGCCATGCGTCTTTAAACATCCGCACGGATTTATATTCCGGCAAGGAAGAACCGCCGACAGAAGCATACGCAGAAAGTGTTGCAGAAGGCATTGTCACGGTTCTCTCCGGCACCTTGATTTATGCCGGTGTTACAAAAATCAACGGCACAGATTTTGTTGAAATCACCTACACCGCTCCCGGCATCGTACACGGCATCACCGATATGGACCCTGAAACCACTATCTACATTGCCAGAAAGAACGGTGTGGTATATACCATGACTTATACTGTGCACGGCGAGGTAAATAAAGACACACGCAGTGATTTTGGTTATATGATTCATTCTATGCTGATTGCATAATAGACTTGATTATCGATAACGAAGGAAGCGAATCCCATGAAGCAGAAAACTCTTTTTCTTTCCGTTTGTATCCTGATTCTATGTCTTTTGTCCGGCTGTGTGATAACGCCGGGACAAAGCAAGCCGGTTATATCGGACGATACGGTAACTGTGCACTTGTTTGCAAAGGATTATATAGGAAAAGAAAAAGCAGAGGTGGAGTCGCTTCTGGGCGGTTTTGTGCAGGAGGAATACTATAACGGCGGTTTGATTTATAAATTTGCCCGCTCGGATATGTGGTTCTGGTTCGGTGTATATTCTGCACCTTATGCAGAGGTTCCCAGCGATGCGACCTGCTGTCTTGTGATAGCACCGCTCGCGGAAGCGGCAGTTTTTGAAACGGAAACCGTTTCTGCAAATGAGCTTTCCGAAAAGCTAGGATTTTCCTTTACGGAACCGACATATAACGAACTGGATTGCTTATATAACTACGCCGCAGAGCAAGACGGTATTTCCTGTTTTGTTACCTGCGCAGACGACGGAACCGTTTTCGTAAACGAAGACATCGCAACCTATACCCTGGCAAAATAGCGGAGGCACATATGTACGCATTGTTAGGAACGTTTGTAAATACGATTGCCGTTTTAATCGGCGGCAGCATCGGACTGATTTTGAAAAAAGGATTACCGGAGCGCGTGGCAGACACGGTGATGAAAGGCATCGGGCTTTGCGTAATCTACATTGGAATTGACGGATGTTTAGAAGGAAGCAACGCCTTAATCACTATCATTTCCGCCGCAGTTGGCGCAGTGATCGGTGAGCTTTTAGATTTAGACGGCAAGGTAAACCGTCTGGGCGGATGGTTGGAGCGAAAAGTTTCCAAAAACGCAGAAGAGGGAAAGAACACCATTGCAAAAGGCTTTGTTTCCGCAAGTCTTCTGTTTTGCGTCGGCGCCATGACCATTGTCGGTTCGTTAAACAGCGGTCTTTCCGGCGACCATCAGATGCTTTATACCAAATCCCTTTTAGACTTTATCGCAGCCATCATCTTCGCATCCTCTTTAGGCGTCGGCGTTTTGTTTTCTGCCGTTTTTGTGTTGGTGTATCAGGGTGCAATTACCTTACTTGCAGGCCTTGTCGCACCGTTTTTAACAGAGGTGGTTATTGCGGAAATGACCTGCATCGGCTCTGTGCTGATTATGGGAATCGGTCTGAATATGTTAGGAATCACAAAGCTGAAAATGATGAATTATGTTCCTGCTATATTCCTGCCGATTCTGTTATGTACGTTTATGTAATATGTAAAAAACAAATAAACGAAGAAAGCGTGTACAAATTGTACACGCTTTCTTCGTTTATGCTTTATTTTTGGGTAATATCAGCGTAAAAACAGTTCCTTCGCCTTCGGTGCTTTCAACTGAAATGGTTCCGTTATGAAGCCGGGTAATTTGCTTCACCATAGAAAGACCCAGCCCCATGCTGCCGTCTGTTCCTGTCCTCGCTTTGTCGCCGCGGTAGAACCTCTCCCAGATATTCGGCAAATCTTCCGTAGATATTCCAACGCCGTCATCTGCCACCTTGAACACCACACCGTTCTTCTCTTCATATAAAGACACAGTGATATGTCCGTTTTCTTTTCCGTACTGATAGGCGTTGGAAATCAGGTTGATAAAGAGACGCATCATCAGGCTGCTGTCTGCCAGAGCGTATATATTTGGTGTGATTTCTTTCGTTAAGGTGATAGTCTTTTCCCGGATTTCTGTCTGCTCGTCGCAAACGGTTTCCAAAAGCTCGGAAAGATTCATTTTCTCTAATTCCGGCACAAAGGTTTCCTTATCCATGCGGGAAATTGCCAAAAGCTCTTTAATCAACTTTGCCATTTTATTTCCTTGCCGTTTCACCACGGAAAGAGACTCCCGAAATTCTTCCTCTGTTTTGGCGCATTCTTCTGCGTATTCACATTCCGACAAAATCACCGCAACCGGTGTCCGCAGTTCGTGAGACGCATCGGAAGTGAACTGTTTTTCCGATTCAAAGGCGTGCTGAATTTTTCCCAGCATCTCGTCAAAAACAGATGCCAGCTGATACACTTCGTCTTTTCCTTCCCCTAAATTGATTCTGCGGGAAAGGTCATTACTGTCAGCAATCGCCTGCGCCGTTTTCCGCATTTTGGTGATTGGCATAAGTGCGCTTCCAACGATAAAATATCCACCTACCGCCGCTATGGCTATCAGCACGCAAATCAGGAGATAGTCCGAAGCCATGGTGGAATTCACCGCATTCTGGGCGTTGCTCAGGTCGGAAACGCCTTTTACCCACAGAACCCGATTGTCATTCAGTAAAATTTTTCTGTCAAAGTTCAGATATTTCACGCCGCTTACCGACAAAACACGGATTTTCCCGTCCACAAAATCGATAGAGGACAGCTCAAAGGGAATTCGTCCGGTTTGCTCTTCGCCGTTTTCGTTATACACGGCTATATGCACGCCGCCCATGTAGGTTTTGGGACCACCTTGCCGCGGTGGTTGCTTGCCCATTGGCATTTCGGGTCTTTCGTTGTCGGAAGCCCCTTTCGCCTTTTGCCCTGTCTTGTCATTTGGGGGAGTCACACCGTTATTGCGAACCGTAAAGCCTGCAAACTCTTCCACGGTAGTGCAAAGGGTTCTCTCTATATTATGCTTAATCTGCGAGGAACGGTGCAGCGTCATCACGAAAAACACACAGGTGGCAACCAGAAACATCGCCAGCGCAAACCACGCCGTTACCCGCGCTTTGATAGAAAACCGTTTCATTCCGTTTCCTCCTTCAGTACATAGCCTTTTCCACGGATGGTGTGCAGAAGCTTTTTCTTAAAATCATCGTCGATTTTCCGACGGAGATATCGGATATACACGTCCACCACATTGGAGCCGCCTGCATAATCAAAATTCCAGATATGGTTTTCGATTTTCTCACGGGAAAGAACAATCCCCTTGTTCATCAGCATATATTCCAAAATGGCAAACTCTTTGGCAGACAGTTCGATTTCTTTTCCGTCCCTTGTTACCAGGTGCTTTCCGATATCCATAGTCAGGTCACCAACAGATAGTATATTTGTGCTTTCGCCTGCTTTTTTTCGCGTCATCACGCGGATTCTTGCCAAAAGCTCGTCAAAAGCAAAGGGCTTTACCAGATAATCCTCTGCGCCGGCATCTAAACCTGTCACTTTATCCTGCACAGAATCCTTTGCCGTTAAAAAAAGAACAGGAGTATTGTTATTTTGGCTTCTCATGCTCCGCACGACGGAAAGACCGTCCATTTCCGGCATCATAATATCCAAAAGCACGGCATCATATTCGCCTACTGCAAGAAAGTCTAAAGACTCCTCGCCGTCAAAGCAGCTATCTACGCTATAGCCTTCCTTTTCCAGCCTTTTCGTGATAATCCGGTTTAAGTCGCGTTCGTCTTCTGCAACCAGTATTCTCATAAAACCATCTCCGTTCTGTTTTTATTGTATCACGGATACTCCGGGTTTTCAAGTTATTTTACCACTGCAGGGATATCAGAAAGCGCCACCGTGAGATTTCCGTTTAAACAGCGCACGGCATCGATAAAGGATTTCTCGTCTGTATCCTTTTTCAAAACCACATGATAGGTCAGCACAAACACAGAGCCTAAATCTGCCGTTTTCACGCCGTATAGCTTTGCGGTATCGGTGAAATTCTCAAACACCTCGGAAAAAGCATCTGCATAATTCATACTTTCCGGAACGGTGATTTTCAGCATCCGCATCGCACATTTTCCTGCGCCAAAACCGATTTTCTCCAGAAGAAGCATCACGGCGCAAAGAAGCACAACAAACAAAAAGCCGTACACATAAAAGCCTACGCCGCAGGCAAGACCTGCCGCCACGGAGAAAAACACATATCCGATTTCCTTCGGGTCACCTGCCGTGCTGCGGAAACGGATAATAGATACCGTTCCAGCCAGAGAAAAGGCGCGGGCAACATTGCTTCCCACAAACAGGATAATCACGCTCATAATCACGGGAAGCATAAAAAGAGTCAGAACAAAATTTTGATGAACATTTGCTTCCCGGTTGGTGAAACGGTATGTTAAACCAATCAGCACGCCGCTGAGGGCGGAAAATAAAAAGGTGAGTATCGCGGCAGTAACGGAAAAGGTTTCCGCAGGATCCGCCGCTACATTTGCAAAAAAATCTATCATGGTTTGATTCCTTTCATGTTGAGTTTTCCGCAAAGAACCGGAAGAAATTCCTTCCGGCACTTTGCGGTATACAGGGAGTAAGAATGAAGAAATGTTATGCAATCTCGGAAGGAATTTCCAAAAAGGTGTTTTCTCCCGAGAGCATTTGCTGATAAAAGGTGCCGTATTTGGAAAAGCTTTGCTTTTTCGCACCGTTTTTCTCTAAAAGCTCTGTGAGCCATAAGGGGGCGCCAAACCTTGTTTTCACTTCCAGCACATAGTAATCAGGAGAAAGTATCGGCACGCCCATATCTTTTGCCGTCAGCGTAAGCGATGTATCTCTTGCCCGAAGATTGGTGTCGAAAGATATGCGCAAATCATGGGTTTCGCAATCAAAATAAGCAATGCGGTCATACGCCACATACGCCTTTGGCACAAGAGGCGGATATCTTCTAATAAATGCCGAAAGCTCATGAACAACCTGCTCATTCATGCCGGGGCGCACCATTGGCATCTCACCCGTCCGGATAAACCGCTCTGCTTCTGCGATAGAAATGGCAGTCCGCCTTTTGTTCACCAGACCGTGATACTTTTTCTTGATTTCCAGAAATACCGTATCCTTCGGATTTACTCTTCCATAAGAACGAAGGCGGATCTTTTCTTTATAAGCCGGCTTATCCAAAGAGGTGCGGATTAAGTGGAAGTCCTGCGTATCGTAATAGATATTGCAGATGGGATAAAATCTGCCGTCTGCGCTGTAACGATCTGATTCCATACGCGCTTTCACACCCTCGTTAATTGCCGAAAACATGGGCTCGTTCAAAATATATTTTTGTTCGTATCGGTTAAATACTTCTATAGCCACGCCTACACATCCTAATTGATTTTTACGATTCTGTTTGCCGCATCCCAATCCACCGTGTAGCCGGTGCTTTCTGCAATAAAGCGAACAGGAACCAGGGTTCTGCCCTCTGCAGATATAATGGGGGCTGTGAGGAGCGAAACAGTTTCTTTTCCTTTTTTCGCTTCTGTTTTGCCAATTACCAACGTGATGGTCACACCGTCCTTTTCTGCCGTAACGGTCTGCGTTGTTTCGTCCCAGCTCACTTCCATGCCCAATGCTTCAAAAATCGCACGAACAGGAACCAATGTTGTATCGTTTTCAATTACAGGCTGGGAGTCAAACTGAATTTCTTTATCGCGAAGCGTCACGCGGATGCGGCCTTTTTTGCTTTCGTTCTGTTCGGCTTGGCTTTGATTTTGTTTATTGCCGCCACGGTTGCCAAAGCCTCCCTGACCTCTGCCTCCGAAACCGCCGCCTGTTCCGACTCGAACCTGTTTTTCCGTCATTTCAATGGTCAGTTTTTCTTCGCCGTTTACAAAAATCGTATAGGTTTCGCCCTGCTTCAATTCGGGAGAAGTATATACTATGGAATTAAACTTTTTCCCGGCAGTATAGGTAACAATGCTTTCCCCTGCCGTATTTTTAACAGTAATCTCTGCTCCGCTTTCTGCCATTTCGGAAAGGGAAGCCATAAATGCGCATTGCTCCGAACCGGTGCCGACGCCCATCGCCATGCCGCTCATGCCAAGGGCAATAAGCTTTCCGCCGCTCGCTTCAAACAGATATGCATCAATGGCACCGTTGCCGGAGTTTTCAGGGCCGTCCACATAAACAGTACCGCCCTTCAGATAGAAATTACCGTTTGTGTCGATACCATCACCTGCGGCGTTGATATGAACCGTACCACCGCTGATGGTCAGGTTGTTTCCCGTCGAAACCTCGCCGGGCATTCTGCCGCCGCCCATACCGCCGCCGAAACCATCGGGCGGTGTCATTTTATCCATCCACTCATGGCGGGGCATGCCCTCGGGAGGCGTCACCCCTTCAGGAGGTGTCATACCTTCAGGAGGTGTCATACCTTCAGGAGGTGTCATACCTTCAGGATGTGTTATACCGTCTGTCGGTCTCTGCCCTCTTTCAGGACGCAACCGTTCTCCGCCCTGTGTTCCATCGGTCTGATTCTGACGGTTTCCGCCCATAAAGCCGGATTCCTGCGTGGTATCGCTTAAGCCACCGCCTGTGTTGATGCCGTCATCCGTCGCAACTATATTGATTTCGCCGCCGCTGATATCCATGGTTGTGCCGCTTTCGATGCCCTCTTCACATTTTGTGATGTTAACCACGCCATCGGAGATTATCACATTTTCCTCTGCCTGAATGCCGTCGGAGACTGCGGATATATTTAAGGTTCCGCCAATCATTTCGAAGGTGTTGTTCACATGGATGCCGTCGGAACCGTTAGATGTGATATTCACGGTGCCGTTTTCAAAGGACAAGTCGTCGTCTGTGGCAATACCGTGCTTGAAATTACCTGTAACGGTGAGGATACCGTTTCCTTTGATTTCTAAATCATCATTGGAAAAGAGGGTTGCTTTCGCTTCCGAATCTCCATAATCTGCACCGTCTGCCAGAAAGTTTTCCGTCCCTTCCGATATGGTAATGAGTGCCTTCTCCGCTTGTTCAAAGAAGATGGCAGGACCGCTCTCATTCGTCAGGCTCATGCCCTTTAAGCGAAGCTTCACTTTATCCTGTGCGTTAACATAAATCATGCCGTTTTCCTGCGCTCCGGTTACGGTAAAATCGCCGCCCTCTGTAATGGAAATTCTATTTTCTTCTACCGAGATACCGTTTCCCGTCACCGTCATGGCGGATAAATTCACCGTTCCCACATTGTCCTCATAAGAAGCACAGGCAGAAATTCCGGTTAACATCTGCGATGCAATTACCGCTGCTGTCAATAATGCTATTTTTTTCAATGAAATCATCCTTTCTAATTGATGTTACACCTATACTCTACACCGCATTTATTAAATCAACATTAAAAAGAATCATTTTTTTGAAATAAAAAAATCACCCTGCAAGCAGAGTGATTTTTTTATTACGTTAGTTAAGTTTAGAACAGTCCAAATCCGCCGTAGGTTACCACGATAGATGCAAATACGATGGAAACCATGGAAAGCAGTTTAATTAAGATGTTAACAGAAGGACCGGAGGTGTCTTTAAAGGGGTCACCAACGGTGTCGCCCACAACTGCCGCTTTATGGTTTTCGGAGCCTTTGCCGCCGAAGTTGCCTGCTTCAATAAACTTTTTCGCATTGTCCCAGGAGCCGCCGGAGTTTGCCATCATGATAGCCAGAACAAAACCGGAAACCAGCGCACCTGCCAGCATACCAACCACACCGTTACATCCCAGAATGAGACCAACAACGATGGGAGCTAAAACGCCCAGAGCCGCAGGAGCAATCATTTCGCGTAAGGAAGATTTTGTGCAGATATCCACGCAAGATGCGTAATCTGCTTCTGCACCTTCTTCGCCCTGCAGTAAGCCTTTAATTTCTTTAAACTGACGACGAACCTCAACCACAACCTTGTGAGCCGCACGGCCTACTGCCTGCATAGTCATTGCAGAGAACAGGAAGGGAAGCATTGCACCGACAAAGAGACCAATCAACGTGGAAGGATTAGTGATGGAAAGGTTTAAAGCGTCGGGATTGATTTTAGCTACTTCGTCTGTGTAAGATACAATCAGAGCAAGAGCTGTGAGTGCCGCAGAGCCGATAGCAAAGCCCTTACCGGTTGCCGCTGTGGTGTTACCCAAAGAATCCAGCGCGTCGGTACGTTCTCTGACTTCACCGGGCAGACCACTCATTTCTGCGATACCACCTGCGTTATCCGCAACAGGGCCGTATGCATCGGTTGCCAGAGTGATACCTAAGGTTGCCAGCATACCAACTGCAGAAAGGCCAACACCGTAAAGTCCCTGTGTAAAGCCTTCCATACCGCCGGCAAAGAAATAACTTGCCAGGACGGAAATACCGATGATGATAACGGGAATTGCAGTAGAGCGCATACCCAGGGCAATACCGTCGATAATGATGGTTGCAGAGCCTGTTTCCGAGGATTCGGACAGCTTCTGGGTAGGCTTATAAGAATCGGAGGTGTAATACTCCGTGAAATAGCCGATTAACACGCCGGCAAGAAGACCGGACAGCACTGCGCCGAAAAGACCTATATGGCCGGGCATCAGCACTAAAATCAGCACAAGACTTGCGATGGCAGAAAGAACTGCCGCTGTGTAGGTACCTTTTCTTAAGGAGCCTAACAGCATTTTCTGTGTTGCACCTTCTTTTGTGGAAACGAAGAAGGTGGATACAACGGATGCTAAAATACCGATTGCCGCAATCAGCATGGGCAGAAGAACGCCGGAAATTTCGTGACCCGCCGCAACAGCCAGTGCACCACAGGAAATTATAGAGCCAACATAAGATTCATAAAGGTCAGCACCCATACCTGCAACGTCACCAACGTTATCACCAACGTTGTCTGCAATAACTGCAGGGTTTCTGGGGTCGTCCTCGGGGATGCCTGCTTCCACTTTACCGACTAAGTCAGCACCAACGTCAGCCGCTTTGGTGAAGATACCGCCGCCCACTCTGGCAAATAAAGCCATGGAGCTGGCACCCATACCGAAGGTGAGCATTGCTGCCATAATTTCGTCAATGGGGAGCTTAAATACAAATTTCAGCAGAATGAACCATACGCTGATGTCTAAAAGTCCTAAACCGACAACGGTCATACCCATAACCGTACCGGAAGAAAATGCGATTTTCAGGCCTTTGTTCAAGCCTTCCATTGCACCGTTTGCCGTTCTGGAGTTGGCAAAGGTGGCAATTTTCATGCCCACGAAGCCGGATAGACCGGAAAAGAAACCGCCGGTTAAGAACGCAAAAGGCACATAAGGTGTTAAAAATCCTGTTATTGCCAGGACAGAAAGCAGCACAACCATCACAACAAAGAAAATACCAACGGTTTTATACTGACGCTTTAAATACGCCATTGCACCGCTGCGGATTTTCGCAGAGATAGATGCCATTGCTTCTGTTCCTTCGGGCAGTTTTTTCACGGCAAAAAATTTATATGCCGCAAAAATCAAAGCGACAACTGCCGATGCCAGGACAAAAAAAGCTGCATAGTTTCCCAAAATAAACCTCACCTTTGCCAATGCCAGGTCGAAAAAAGCTACATAATTTTCCAAAATAAACCTCTCCTTTAACCAGATATATTTTTCTCGTTCCTCGTTCGTTTGCCTTTTCGGAAAAATAATCATTGCCCTTATTTTTCGCAAAACAGCAAAACTTTTTTGAGTATTTTTTTATTATACCACTTTAAACTTCTTTTGTAAATATCTTTTTTGATTTTTTTGTTTATTTTTTCACAAAGGTTTCTCTTTTCCGTCTACTTGCCGCGTTATCCGTTGACAAGACAGCGAAAAAATATTATAATGAAATAAGAAAAGTCAGAATTTCATATGTAAGGCTTTCAGCCACATTACAATATGTACTTTAGAAATCATCAGAACAAATGAAAAAGGACGATTTATGAAAGCATTTACCATAACCAAAAACGATGCCGGACAGCGCGTGGACAAATTCTTAATCAAGATGCTGAAAACCATGCCCAAAAGTCTGGTTTATAAATCTCTGCGAAAAAAACGCATTAAGGTGAACGGAAAACGGGCACAGGAAAACCTGATTTTAAATGAGGGCGACCTGCTTGAGGCATATATTAACGATGAATTTTTCGAAACGCCGAAGGAAACGCATGCCTTTCTGCGCCTTACCTCTGCTCCCCTTAATATCGTATATGAGGACGAAAACCTTTTGGTGGTGCACAAGCCCCAGGGGCTAAGCGTTCACGCGGACGAAACCGCCACACCGGACACGTTGATTAACCGGATTCAGCGGTATCTGTACGACAAGGGAGAATACCGTCCCGATGAGGATATGACCTTTGCGCCTGCTTTGGCACACCGTATCGACCGCAACACCACGGGATTGGTTTTAGCGGCAAAGAATGCGGAAACCCTGCGGATTCTTTGCGAAAAAATCCGCGACCGGGAAATCAAAAAAACATATCTTTGCATCACAAAAGGCCATTTGCCGAAAGAGAAAGACACCCTGCGTGCCTTTCACAGAAAGGACGAAAAGCAGAAGCTGGCACAGATTTTTGACACACCTGCTCCCGGCACCAAGGAAATGATTACGGGATACCGCGTGATTAAGCGGTATCGCGCCCACGATTTGGCAGAAGTGAAGCTGATTACCGGGCGAACGCACCAGATTCGTGCCCATATGGCACACATCGGTCATCCCTTGCTTGGCGACGGGAAATACGGGCATTTAGGCAAGAATCCTCTTTTAACCAGGCAAGCGTTATTGGCTTACAAGCTTCGGTTTGAATTTACAGATGACGGCGGAATTCTTTCTTACCTGAACGGAAAAGAGATCGCCATATCTCATCCCGTTTTAGTGCCACCGCACATAGAAGCAAAATTATAAGGAGTTAACATATGGAAACAAGAGAACTGAAAAATATCGGCGTAACCTCCTCCCTGTTAGGCTTTGGCTGCATGCGTTTTCCCACACTGGGAGACGGCAGTATCAACGAGTCGGAGGCAGAGCACCTTTTAGACTATGCCATGGACCACGGCGTGACCTATTTTGACACCGCATATCCTTACCACAGCGGTGCTAGCGAATCCTTTGTGGGACGCGTGCTGGATAAATATCCCAGAGAATCTTACTTGCTTGCCACCAAGCTTCCCAGCTGGTATGTAAACGAGCGAGGCGATGTGCGCAAATATTTTGAAGAGCAGCTTTCTAAAATGCACAAGGACTATTTCGATTTTTATCTTTTGCATTCCATGAATCGCCATTTATGGGATAAGCTGAAGAATATCGGTGCCATTGAAGAATGCGAAGCTTTGCAAAAAGAAGGAAAAATCAAATATCTCGGTTTTTCTTTTCATGACAGCTATGAGATGTTCGAAGAAATCATCACATACCGTAAATGGGATTTCTGTCAGCTTCAGCTGAATTATATGGACAAAGACGAGCAGGCAGGCGTAAAAGGGCTTGCGTTGGCAGAAAAACTGCAGGTCCCCGTCGTTGTGATGGAGCCGGTAAAGGGCGGTCAGCTTTCAGCACTTCCCGGTGGCGTGAATCAGCCATTAAAAGACATAGACAGCAAGGCATCCGACGCTTCCTGGGCAATGCGTTGGGTGGGCTCCCTTCCCAATGTTGCCGTGATTTTAAGCGGTATGTCCAACAAAGAGCAGGTTATAGACAATATCCGCACATTCTCGGATTTTAAACCGCTCAATGAAAAAGAGTCTGCCGCTATTGACACCGTAGCAGAAAGCCTGCGCGCCCGTGTGAAAAACGGCTGCACCGCCTGCAAATACTGCATGCCCTGCCCCGCCGGCGTGGATATCCCCGGCACCTTTGGCATTTGGAACAGCTACGGCATGTATGAAAACAAGGCTTCCACCCTGCACACCATCCGCATGCGCGTGAATGATGAAAATAAACCGCAGAACTGCATAGGATGCGGAAAGTGCGAAGCAGTTTGCCCGCAAAAAATATCTGTTCGCGAGAATCTTGCACACGCCGCAAAAGATTTCGAATTATTAAAACAGGAGAAATGATATGAACACACCCAAAAAAATCGCAAGCTTCACCGTTGACCACCGCTATATCACGCCCGGGATTTACATTTCCCGCGTGGACGGCGATATTACCACATACGATTTAAGAACCAGAAAGCCCAACTGCGGCGATTATATGGACCATGCCACCATGCACTCTTTGGAGCATATGTTTGCCACCTATGTGCGGAGCTCGTCTCTTGCTGACGATATTTTGTATTTCGGGCCCATGGGCTGCCAGACGGGATTTTATCTTCTGGTGCGGAATGCAGACCACGAAACCGTCCGCACCGTAATTTGCGAAACACTGCAAAACATCATAAACCATACCGGCGAGATGTTCGGTCAGTCCGAAATTGAGTGCGGAAACTACCGTAACTTAAGCGTTTCCCTGGCGCAGGAGGAATGCCGCAAATATCTGGAAGCGCTCAAATCCGACCACAATAATTTCAGTTACCCGAAAGGAGAATAAAGCATGATAGGAATCATTGGAGCAATGGGCATTGAAGTCCGCGCCCTTGCAGATAAATTAGAAAATAAACAGACCGTTTCCGTTTCCGGTATCGATTTTCAGACCGGAACCATTCACGGAAAAGATGTGGTTTTGGCAGTTTGCGGTATCGGTAAGGTATTTGCCGCTATCTGCACAGAAGCCATGATTTTAAAATTTCAGCCGGATGTGATTATCAACACCGGCGTGGCAGGAACTCTTTCCGACAAGCTTTCTATCGGTGATGTGGCTGTTTCCACCCATGTGGTTCAGCATGATATGGACACCACCGCATTGGGTGACCCCCCGGGACTTTTGTCGGGTTTAGGCATCGTGAAAATCCCCGCCGACCCCAAAACCTGCGACGCTCTTTCTGCCATCATCCGCGAAAAGGGAATCAACACCCTTCAGGGCGTGATTGCAACGGGAGATAAGTTTTTGGCATCTGCCGAAGTCAAGACCCATATTGTGGATACCTTCTCCGCCATTGCCGGCGAAATGGAGGGCGGCTCTGTGGGGCATGTGTGCTTTGTAAACAATGTTCCCTTCTGCGTTCTGCGTGCCATTTCCGACTGTGCAGACGGCTCCGGCGCAGAAAATTACATGGAGTTTTTAGAAGAATCTGCCGCCGCGGCAGTTTCCGTTATGGATGCATTTTTAATGGCATATTAACCTGATTCCAATATAAAAAGAGCTGTTGCGAAATCAAATCGCAACAGCTCTTTTTGTTATAGATATTATTGAACTTTCATGAATTTTGTGCTGATAATATCGCCGTAATTATCTGTGATAGAAGCATAGCAGTATGTTGCATCATCAGGAAGATTAACGGAGATTTCACTGCCACTGTCCACATATGTTGTAACGGTTTTCCAACCAATAGCACTTTCACCGCCGTGCTGCAGAATCACCAGAGGCTTTTTCTCATCTCCGTCTGCATGGAAGAACAGCCCCGTCATGGTTAAGCCTTCTAAAATTTCAAACTGTACACGGTATATACTGTACCCTTCTTCTTCGGAAAGCTTCGTCATAGAAACGTCCGGAAGTCCGCTCTTCTGATAATCCACAAGAGGCCAGCCAAGCATCTTTTTAAATGCTTCACGATACTGTGCCTGATGCTCAAAAATACCCTCAGCATAAGCTTTTCTTTTGATTTCGGCACATTTTCGTCTTTATTCCAGCACACGGCTGAAACCGCCAACGTATGCTTCTTTATATATTTTACTATCGTTTCTTTCTTCTCTGTACTGCATATGTTCTTCTTAAAATACCCATCTTATTTTTTCAAACCCAAAGCTTGTTCCTGTCGGTATGGGCATACCAACCCATTTCACGGTTGGAGAGTTTTGGTTATAATAACCGACATCGTCGAATATCGGTCCCAATGTGGAATACTGCGTTATCGTCAGACAAACCTTTTTGCCACAATAAGCTTTTTCAATTTCAAAAATATACGGTGGTGCGATTCTTTCGTCGCACAATTTTCCGTCTATGCTGACCGTCTGGTATAAATCTGTTCCTTCCAACATGATTCCTTTGGCATTTTCAGGCACAGTCACTTCTGCCGTAAATTCCACTCCACCGAAATCCGTGAATTTTTCCCCGATTTCGTATATATTCTTGCGTTCCTTTAAATACACACTGCATATCTCTCCGTTTTCGTACCGTGCACTGAAATCACCAAGCACAAATACGGAAGGAAGATATGTCACATCATCAAACGCCGAAACTGCGGTTTCCCCGGATTTGATTGTCACGTTTTCCGAAACTCCGTATAATGTTTTGAAGCCATCCGACAGTACACCCTCCGTCTCGCTGTTTGTCACAATCGGCTCGTCGCACAATTTTGCATCCACACCGTTTCTCACAGCGAAACGAACCTTTATATCCGTTTCTGAAAAGATTTTTGCCGTTGTTTGTTCCGATATATACATCAGACGGCACATGTTATCCTGCTGATAAGAAACAGAAAACACATCTGCGATATCTTTTTCAGAAACAGATTCTGCCACTGCAACCGGTTTATCCGAAGCATACACGCCGTGCTGATAAAGTGTTACTGTTTTTCCCGAAACAATGTATTCGCCCGACGCACCGTACAGGTTCAGTACCATAATTGTGCCGTCCGTAAAGGTACGCACAAACAAACCTTCCGGAAGATTGCCGTCTTTATCCGTTGCACGAATGGTGTGCGGAATATTCTGGATAACATCTTCTGTTTTTGTGTATGTCTGATTTTTCAGAATATACGCCAAGTCGTCCGTAAAATCAATCACCGGAATATCGCCGCACGCATCTGTATCTGTATATTTCCATTGAATCTGGTTGCGGTTCATCTCATTCAGTAAATCAAAATACGGTTTTGCGTCCCATTTTTTCTGTATCTGCTTTGCCGCAATTTCCGTGGGATATTTCACATATACATCCGGTGTAAAATCCTTTTTTGCATAAAGTGCCGCTTCTAATGCATCATCTCCTAACAGTTTCATACCTGCAAAATCCGGTTGATCCGATGCAACATTATGAAAGTAATCTGTTATTTTCATATTTCCACGCATGTCCATATGAGAAACACCAAGGAAATAATGATCAATTTTAAAGCAAGATGTCAGGTATATCATACAGCGTTTTTTCGCATAGGTCATATCAATCGGACCTAATGCAAAAAGCTCCACCATGGCTCCGTTTTCCCCTGCGGCAAATTCCACCGTGGACATCAGGCTGATTTGAGTATTTCCTTCAAAATCTGTCCAAATATCATCCATGCCCGGAACAGCATAAGTCGATAAATTTTTCAATACATTTCCACCGTGCTTTGTTCCCGCAAAAGGATTTTCGTCCTCCATCATATGTCCCGTCATTAAGATATTGTGGTCATCGCACCATGCACGTATTTTACCATGAAATGCTTGTTTGAAGCGGTTTCCCACAACAGCATATACATCCTTGTAAAAATCTTCATGACCATGATGCAGATCCTCCGAAAAATCTCTTCCGCAATATGCTTTATAATCTTCTTCCATACCTTTATAGTACGCAATAGACTGTTCGTCGCATGTGTATCCTATGGAAGGCTCATCGGTAAACATCCCTTTTATCACAGTTCCGAAATAGGGCTTGAACCGTTTGTAATACGCCTCATGTGTACACTTTATAAAATAATCTACCGCCTCTTCCGAGAGCAAATCCGGAAAATATGCTTCACCAAATAACGAATCCTTATACTGTGACTTATGCAATATTTTTCCAATATCTGCTCCTTTCGTAATAATCGCTTTTAAACGGTAGTCTTCTATTGCCGTTACTCTGCCGCCCGCCTGACCGGATGGCCAGTTGAATTCATCGTAAAGCCAGATATACATTTGATACTCTTCTGCGGATTTTATAAAATTTCCCACAGTATGAAACCATTCTTCACTTAAATATTCTATTTCACAGCCGGAGCGCGGATATATCATCACCTGCTCGATGCCGTTATCCTTCAGGCTCTTCAGGTATCTTTTGATTTCCTCTCTACTCGGCTTTCCTGTTACTGCTGTCATAGTGATTAAGGGGGATTTCATAGTGTCTTTTCCTTTCCTGAGATTTAATATACGTTCATTTTATCACAATCAGACCTAAAAAACAAGAATCGGCACCCATAAAGAATGTCGATTCTTTTAAAAATTTATTTTACTTCAATATACTTTGTGGAAATAAGGCTTCCGTTGTTGTCTGTTACAGTTGCGTAGCAGAAGGTTGCCTCATCGGGAAGCGCGAAGGAAACAGCGCCGTTTGCAATTGCGCCACCGGATACCTTGTGCCATGTGATGTTGTTTTCACCGCCGTAAGGCAGAGCATCTTCTGTGATATAGTAAAGCACCGCACTTTCCGCCGTGATACCGGAAGGAGCCGTGTAGGTTGCGGTGAAGGTGCCGTTTTCTGCTTTTTCGCTCTTGATGGTGATGAAGGGGTCATATCCCTCTACCATAGCTTTTGCGAAGGTATAAATTTCTGCCGCTCCCCAACCTAAGGTGTAGTTATGACCGTATTTATTGCGGATACTCATACGGCTTCCATCGGTTACGCCACAGGATTTGGTTGTGGAGTTGATGGAGAAATGCTGGTCGGAGTCGCTGTTTAAATACAGCGTAGGTACTTTGGAGCGAGCCGCGAAGTTTGCAGGATCCCACATAACCGTGTTGTTCGCCTTATCAAAATAGCTGGAGAAATAGGTTTCGCTTTCGTCTAAATATCCACAGCCGTAAACCGGAACGGCGAATTTAAATCTGTTGTCCACACCGATAACCGTTGTGGTGGTAACGCCGCCCCAGGAGATGCCGGTGATACCGATGTTATTTTCGTCAACGCCGGGATAGGAGCGGAGTACGTTATGTGCACGGATAACGTTTAATACATTCTGATACATTGCCGCGGTTTCGTAATCAGCACGGAATGCCTGTTCACCCCAGCAATGAATGCCCTTATAGGGATGGGGGTATTCGCCGACAGTGCTGCCATTGGAGCCGGTTAACGGACTCGCTTCGGGGCCATCACCGGTCAACGTCATAGCGATTGCCGCATAGCCTTTATCGTTCCAGAGCTTAACCCATTCGGGGAATGCAATGCCGTTACCGCCGTGTACGCAAACTACGGCAGGCACGGGATTTTCTTCCGTTGCACCCTTGGGCACGCCGATATAGGCAAATACTTTAGACTGCTGGCCAACTACGCTATCATAGAAAATGGCGTCGATGTCGTAATTTTCATCATGGATACTGTAGTCTGCGTAAGCCACACCGTCACCGTTTAACACGTTGGATGTATTGGTATAGGACACGGCTTCTTCCAACACTTCTTCGTCAAAGTATAAATTGTCCTGATACATAATAGATTTTTCCTGCGGTGCCAGGGTGTCTTTTTCTACCAGGAATGCTTTCACCCAGCCGCCGTTGCCTTTATAGGTTAAAGGTGCGGTGAAGGTTTTGCTTTCCTTGTCTGCCAGCTTAGCAATGTCAATTTCTGTGATAGAAACATCTACCAGAGATTTATCGGGTGCATACTGTGCCAGCATCAGGCGGTATTCCCCTGTGGGGTTGCCTAATTTCAGCACGTCAACCTTTGCGTATGCGGTGAAACCGTCTTTTACCACATAAGGCAGTCTTGCGCCTTCCGCTGTTTCTACACGGAAGTTTTCCATACGGAGAATGTCATCGCCGCAATCTGCGAATGTAAAATGCTCCGCATTCAGACCGTGAGTATGATACTGGATGCGCACCACATGATATCCGACAGGAATGTGGATTAAGGAATCCATTTCACACACCGCAAAAGTACCGTAGCTTGCAGATACTGTGCCGGTATTTTCCCGGTTCATCTGCGTTTTGCCGTCTACGAAAACAGAGAACGCACCGTTATCGGGTGACGCTGCCCATAAGGACATGTTCACATATCTTTCCTCTGCGGTATAAACGTCATACTCTAACCATGTGCCGTCACGCATGGTGGTGCAAAGGGTTGTGCCGCTTTTATAAAATCCGTCATTATCATAATCAGTTGCGTCAAAATTATATGCTACAACTCTATTTTCCTGTGCCCATGCGGTGTATGCGCCATTCTGAAAAGAATCTGCCAACGCAAGCGTGAGTTTTTCTACAGCAATTTCGCCCTCTGTCAGCGTAAATGTCACTGTATTTTCGCCGCGGTTTAAGTTGATAACGCCGCCTTCTGCGTTTGTGAGCTGGTCGTAGCCGTTTACGTTTACGGTAAACTTACCACTTCCGCTTTTGGTCATGGAAACATCGTAGCAAACCGCTTTTTCTGCGTTAACGGACAGCGTAAAGCTATTTCCTGCAGTCATAGCAAGAGAGGATTCGCCGGATGCAATATCCGTAGTTACGGTTTCTTTATCAATATAGAAGGTTTTCGCTGTTTTTTCTGCAGAAACATCGTATTCCACATCACTGAGAAGCACCGATGCAATCTGCGCCGTTCCGCTTGCGGTTGCAACCTTCACGGTCTGCGCGCCTTCTGCAAGATAGATTTTGCCTAAATAAACATCACCTGCACCATTTACCTTGCCGACTGCCGCCTTTCCGTTTGCAGAAACGCGGATAACTGCATTTTCAGCACTTTCCACCTTCGCCGTTACGCCGTACATACCGGCTTCCATAATCTGAACTGTGCTTTCCAAAGATGCGCCGTTCACAGACACCGTCTGGTCCAGACGTTCCTTGCTTAAAGAGAACTGGGAAGAAACAACCGCGCCACCCACGGTCTGGAATTTCAATGTGTTTGCACCGGGTGTCAGGTGAACCAGACCCAGTTCGTGAGGCAGACGTTTTGCAGCCGCATGGCCATCCGTATCTGCCAAAGGCGCATCGTTTAATACCAATGTTCCATTGATAGATACATCCATTTTCGTTACAACACCGGCACCTGTACTACAGTTAAAGGTCAGCAGATAATATGCATCCTTCTTGGTATTTACTGTGTATTCAATATACTGACCCTTCTGCAAGGTGGCATGCGTTGTTGCGGAGTTACTCTTGTCTGCATGACTTAAATCAACGGTTTTGTTGTTCAGCGGGAATACCATGGGATTTCCCGTGATATCCTCCTGAAGGCGTGTCAGCTTGAATTTCGTTACAACAGAACCACTTGAAGAGGTGGAGGCATTTGCAATTTTGATAATGTTTTTACCTGATTTTAAGGTCAATGCACCCATATTATAATACGGTCTGGTGCCATAGCCTGTTCCTTCTGTAACCGTGTAGGTAATCGCCTCTGTTCCGTCCACAGAAATCACCATATTAACAGTTGCGCCGGACGATGTGCCGGAGGTTAATGCAAAGGCATATTCGCCTGCCTTTTCTGTCGTCACAACATATTCTACTGATTTGCCTTGCCAAAGTGTGATGCAATCTGCATAATAATCTTTCGATGCACCGGTGAAGTTCTGCGTTGTGTTTTTATTTAAAGCAAATTCTGTTGTGTCTGCCGTAATCATTTCTGTGAAGGGTTCTAAGGTGAAGGACTGCATCACTGCAGCATCAGCAGACCCGCTATTCATAGCAATACGAATCACGTTTTCACCTTTTGTAAGGTTTAAAATTCCAAGTCGCTGGTCTGCCCAGTTCTGGTAACCGCCGGAAACAACAGGGAATTCTGCTTTTTCTATCTGCATGGTTCCGCCAACAGAAACATCCAGGCACACACCTGTTTTGGAAGCACCGCTGGATACGGAAAATGCATATTTCCCTGCTTTTACGATGTTCACGGGATAATCAATGTAACCTTTTCCTGTGCTGAACGTAATATATTTGCCTGAACACTGTGCCACCCACGCATTGGAATAGTCCTCAACAGTCGTGGTATTCAAAGGATAAGTCACAGGGCCAAGCTCAATATCCTCTTCGTTGATATCCTGCACATATTTCAGCGAAAGCGCTGTTACAATGGTGGAATCAACAGAAGTGGATGCATTGGAAATTACAATGCTGTTTTGCCCGGATGCAAGCTTGATATTTCCCAATACATTGTCTTCATATTTCAAATAGCTGTTGGTAACCGTAAGTGTTTTGCTTACCGATGGCAATGTTCCATTTGCGGAAGCACTGACAACGATTCCGTCTGCTTTGCCGCTGGCATTCACCGTCAGCTCATATTCTGCTGCTTTTTCTGTGTTCACAATCAGCTCTGCGTAGCCGCCCTTCGGAATTACCACATAGGTATCTGTAGAATTGGTTGCAATTTTAGAACCTATTGTGTTGACCGTATTTACATTCAGCGCAAAGGTCATGGGGTCTGCCGTGATATCCTCTTGCGCCGATACCACTATTACTGCTGTTGACAGAATCATAAAAAGCGACAACAGCATTGCCATCATTTTTTTCATGTTTCTTCTCCTCTGCTTTCTTTTATTTTACCGGGACATATTTTGTGCTGATAATATTTCCGCCGTTATCCTTTATGGATGCGTAGCAGAAGGTTGCATCGGCCGGAAGAGACACTTTAATGCCCTCTTCGGTCGTTTCATAGGATGTTACATACTTCCAGTCTATAGCCGTTTTGCCGCCGAAAGGAAGCGTATCAGTCGTGATATAATATGTGGTCACAGATGCGGCGCTCACGCCTTTGGGGTATTCCACCTTTGCCGTCAGCACACCGTTTTCTACCTTTTCGCCCGAGATGGTGATGAAGGGGTCATATCCTTTAACCATGGCATCCGCAAATGTGTAAATCTCCTGTCTGCCCCAACCTAAAGTGTAGTTATGACCGTATCTGTGATGGATGCTGATTTTGCTGTTTTTGGTTACACCTGCCGTTTTGGTTGTGGAGTTGATGGAGAAATGCTCGTCGCTATTACTGTTTACAAACAAGGTGGGAACATCCGACTGCGCCGCAAAGTTTGCAGGGTCCCATTCGGCGGTGTTTTTGTTGCTGCCGAAATAGTTAGAGAAATAAGTTTCGCTTTCATCTAAATAGCCTGCGCCGTATACAGGAGCAGCAAACAGGAATCTTTGGTCCACGCCGATGACTGTTGTGGTGGTAACGCCGCCCCAGGAAATACCGGTGATACCAACTTTCGTTTCATCCACACCGGGATAGCCGCGGAGCACGTTATGCGCACGGACAACGTTTAACACATTCTGGTACATGGAGTTCTGCGCAAGGTCAGCACGGAACGCCTGCTCACCCCAGCAATGCAGACCGGCGTAAGGATGAAGGAACTTACTTACAAAGCTTCCGGAGCCGCCGGGGCCGGGATTTGCATCGGGGCCGTCACCGGTTAAGGTCATGGCGATTGCCGCATAGCCTCTGTCATTCCATAGCTTCACCCATTCAGAGAACGCAACGCCTGCACCGCCGTGTACGCACACAACAGCCGGCACGGGATTTTCTTCCGTTGCACCCTTGGGCACGCCGATATATGCAAATACTTTGGACTGCTCGCCTACCACACTATCGTAGAAGATGGCGTCAATGTCGTATTTATCGTCGTGGATGCTGTAATCGGCATAGTATTCCCCGTTGCTGTTCAGCACCTGTGTTGCAGGAACATATTTCGTATTTTCTTCAAATACCTCTTCGGGAAACACATCAAATTCCCAATATGCTTTTTCTTTACTCTGTGGTTTCATGGTTTTCGTATCCATAATAAACGCCTTAACTTTTCCGCCGTTTCCTTTGTAGGTTAAGGGAATCATAAACGTTTTTTCTTCGTGCACATCAATTTTAGCGCCGTCCAGCACTTCCATATTGGTCTGCACCAGCCGGTTTCTGTCATCATACTGCGCAATGACTACGGTGTAGCTGTCATTCGTTTCGCCCATTTTTAAAAGTGTCGCTTTGGCGTATCCCGTAAAACCGTCCTTCACCGCAAAAGGAAGCCGGCCGCCCTCTTTGGTTACGGCGGCAAATTCCATCAGCGCCAGACCGGTGCAAGGGGTAAATTCCAAATAGTCAATCTGGTATTTATACTTAATGGGATATTCGTTATTTCCGCGGCAAGACGCAATATCAATCAGTATGGTATGTGTACCCTTTTCCAGCCACAGGGCTTTTGTTTCGTAGCGGCACACACTGCCGTACTGCCAGTTGAAGCCGTCCTCGCTGTCTAAATTCTCTGCGTAGGCCTTGTTGTTGTCGCCAACACTTTCGCCGTCTATATAAATTGTTACGGTACTCAAAGAATTGGAACCGCCGCAATGGAGCATCACATAGTCTAAGTCATAATAACCGTCTTCTTCTGCGCCGACATAAATGTAAATGGGGTTTACGCTGTCTGCCCAGGTGTTATCCACCCATTTGCCGCCGCTGGCAGCCGTATTGGATTTTACATTTTCCGTCGTGAAGTTTTCCACCTCAAGACGGGTCGCTTCCGTCTGAGAAAGAACAACATCCGGCTCTTCATATTTCGTCAGCGTGAAGCTTCGGATGACCACAGAATCCGTCGAAGCTGCAGGCACTTCAAACCGCAGAACATTTTCGCCTTCTTCTAAGGTTATTTCGCCCAGAATCTGGTCTGCCCAGGTCTGCCAGCCGCCGGTGGTGATATATTTGCCGTTTTCAATCTGCTTATCTCCGTTTACATACACGTTTAAACACACGCCGTCCTGCTTTCCGCCGCTATTGACAGATATGGTGTACCGTTCTCTTGTTTTGGTGCTTAAGGTGTATTCCGCATAGTGGGTTTTATATAACGTAATGTAATTTCCGTCGCTATGCTCCTGCGAAGCATGGGAATAATCCGAAACCGTGTTTGTATTATAGAGAAATGTCATAGGATTCGCCGTGATGTCTTCTCTGATTTCCATGTACCTCGTTAGGCTGAATTGTGTGGAAACCACAGCGCCGCCCGACACTTGGAACTTAATTACATTCGCACCGGGAGATAAAGAAATCACGCCCAGCTTGTGCGGATTTCTTGCGCCATAGCTCCCTGTGTTATCTAAAAGCGCATCGTCCAGCACCAATGTACCGTTTACAGATATATCCATTTTCGTCGCATCATTGATGGTACCGCAGGAAAAATGGAGCACATACTCGCCCGAAGTCTCCGTATTTACGGTATATTCAAAATACTGTCCGTTCTGAAGCGTTGCATAGCTTCCATTAGAGTTATTCGGGTCGCCATGGGTTAAATCCACGGTTTGATTGTTTAATTTAAAAATCATAGGATCCGCCGTGATATCCTCTGCCGCAAAAACTGCAACGGATGCGGACAGAATCATCAGCAGCGTCAATACCAAAGACAAAACTTTTTTCATACAGATATTCTTCCTTTCCTATATTCTATCATTATATATCATATCATTGTTACAGAATGATGTCAATATAAAAAAGAGCGGACTTTTTTATATAAAAGTTCGCTCTCGCCCATATTTTCTGTAAAATTATCAGTTATATATTCTCTTTTTTATAAATTTTTCTGTACTTCAGCGGAGACATGCCTTCCTGCTTTCGGAAGGTGTTGGAAAAATGATAAATGTCGTTAAAGGCAAGATCTGCTGCAATTTCGCCAACGGTCATATCCGTTTTCTCTAAAAGCCTTTTGGCTTCGGCAATTCGGGCAGATATCAGGTATGCCTTGGGCGTCATGCCGTAAGCCTCTGTGAATTTTTTGATTGCCTGGGTTTTGCCGTAGCCCATACCATAATACGCCTGCGACACACGGATGCGGTCCCGGATGCAGGCCTCCAGAAACCGCCGCACATTTTCCACTTCACTTTCCCCGTCCGTTTTTTTAGATTCCATAAAGTCTGAAAGGTCGGCAATCAATCGGTGGATTTCAAACTCCAGTTCCCGCTGGGGTGCATTACCACGAATCAGCTCCAGGCAGTTTTCAAACCGCGACGGGTCGCGAAAACCCTGAATCAGCACCGTGTCCTTCAATCCGTAATCCTCCACCAGGTGCTGAATATACTGATTTCTGGTTGGCATTACCAGCCAGATGCGTTTTGCCGGGTCGGAAACGGGCGGGTACACATGCTGAAAGCATCCCGGGTGCATAATCAGCACATCTCCGGGGCAGGCAACATAAGTATCTTCCCCATGCTCCACGCGGAACTTACTTTCATAAATGTATTCAAAACTGTAGTTTACCGTTCTTGCCCGCACAGCATCGTAATTTGGGTCATAAAAGGTGATGCCGGCATACGCATCATGAATGGGAGAGCCTAATTTCCCGAGCATCCGATACATGATTTCATTAAAATAGTTTCGTTTATTATCGTCATGCATAAGCACTTCTCTCCTGCCTTTTATGTTATGTTTATTGTATCACACTCTGTCTGTTTCCGCAAGCGGTTTGATAACGAAAAAACGCACCGGCGATAGCCGATGCGTAGATTCGTTTCTTTTTTAAATTAGTTTGCTAAGCCTGCGCTCTTATTTTTTGCGTTGCGAAGGCATCTGGAGCAAACGTGCAGTGTTTTGGGTGTTCCGTTAACAACTGCTTTGACTGTTCTGATGTTCGGCTTCCAGGTTCTGTTGCTTCTTCTGTGAGAATGGCTGACCTTGATACCGAATGTAACACCTTTACCGCAGATTTCACATTTAGCCATCTATCGCACCTCCATATACTTACGAAAATTAACTCTATTCTTGAAACAGCAAATCTTATTATAACAGAAAAATTACAAAAATGCAAGCATTTTTTTCGATTTTTTCAGTTTTTTTTGATTTTCCTGTTTTTTCCCGTTTTTAGTGAATTACGCGAACGGAGTAAACGCCGTCAACTGCAGAAATTGCAGCCTTGATATCGTCAGCAATATCGCCTTCGATATCCATGATGGTGTATGCGTTTTCTTTCTTACTCTTGTTGAGCATGTTCACAATGTTGATGCCCTTATCACCAACGATTGCAGAGAAGTTAGACAGCATGTTGGGGATGTTTTTGTGGGTTACGGTAATTCTTGCGCCGCATCTGGGCATTTCACAATCCGGGAAGTTCACGGAGTTTTTGATGTTACCGTTTTCTAAATATTCACGCAGCTCTGCTGCAGCCATAACGGCACAGTTGTCCTCGGATTCGGGGGTAGATGCACCCAGATGAGGAATTGCAATCACGTTTTCCATAGAAAGTACTGCATCGTTGGGGAAGTCGGTTACATAGCAAGCTACTTTGCCTTCTTCTAAAGCTACTGCCAGGTGTGCATCGTTTACCAAAGAACCACGGGCGAAGTTTAAGATTCTCACGCCGTCCTTCATTTTTGCAAATGCTTCAGAGTTGATGGAACCGTTTGTGCTGTCGTTTGCAGGCATATGCAGAGTTAAGTAGTCGCTGTTTTCGAATACTTCGTCCATAGATGCCGCGTGAACGATGCCGCTGGACAGTCTCCATGCTGCGTCAACTGTCATGAATGGGTCAAAACCGATAACCTTCATGCCGAGGCTTTCTGCTGCGTTTGCAACCATAGCACCGATAGCGCCCAGACCGATAACGCCCAGTGTTTTACCCTTGATTTCGGGGCCAACATAAGAGCTTTTGCCTTTTTCAACCAGCTTGCCGACTTCTGCACCTTTGCCGGACAGGGTTTTTGCCCATTCAATACCAGCAACAACCTTTCTGGAGGAAAGGAGCAGACCTAAAAGAACCAGTTCTTTCACGGCGTTTGCATTTGCACCGGGTGTGTTGAATACAACAATACCCTTCTCTGTGCACTTTTCAATCGGAATATTGTTTACACCTGCACCTGCACGGGCAACAGCACGGAGACTTTTGGGAAGTTCCATATCGTGCATCTTGAAGCTTCTGAGAATGATGCAATCGGGATTTTCCATCTCGTCAGCACATACATAGTTAGCATCAAGAACCGAGAGACCTTTTTTTGAAATTTTATTTAAAGTTTGAATATTATACATATTTATACAACCTTTCAGCAATAATTAGTTGTTAGCTTCGAATTCTTTCATGAATGCAACAAGCTTTTCTACACCCTCAACAGGCATAGCATTGTAGATGCTTGCACGCATACCGCCAACACTTCTGTGACCCTTAAGGTTAACAAAGCCCTGCTTTGTAGCCTCTGCGATGAACTTAGCGTTAAGCTCGTCGGAATCTGTAACAAAAGGTACATTCATAAGCGAACGGTCTTTTGCAACAACTGTTCCCCTGAACATCTTGGAATTGTCAAGGAAATCATAAAGAATACCTGCTTTTTTAACATTTATCTCGTTCATAACAGAGATACCGCCCATATTCTTAATCCATTCGTAAATAAGCTTACAAATGTAAATACCATAAGTGGGAGGTGTGTTGTACATCGAACCATTTTCTGCATGGGTCGAATACTTGAGCATTGTAGGTGTGATATCAAGAGCATCACCGATAAGGTCCTCTCTTGCAATAACAACTGTAACACCTGCAGGACCCATGTTCTTCTGTGCACCTGCGTAGATAAGACCAAACTTGGAGATATCAACTTCTTCTGACAAGATACATGATGACATATCTGTAACGATTGTTGTATCGCCAAAGTCAGGCATTGTGTTGTAGTGTGTGCCGTAGATGGTGTTGTTGTATGTAATATGAACAAAGTCAGCACCAGGGGTCAGCATACTCTTATCAACATCGGGAAGGTATGAGAAGGTTTTGTCAGCACTTGAAGCAATAGCATTAGCCTCGATATAGCGACCTGCCTCCTGATGAGCTTTTTTAGCCCACTGACCTGTGATAACATAGTCAGCCTTCTTGTTCTTTGTTGCGAGGTTCATAGGAACCATAGCAAACTGTGTTGATGCACCGCCCTGGAGGAACATTACCTTGTAGTTATCAGGGATGTTCATAATCTCGCGAAGAAGAGCATCTGCTTCGTCAATAATTGCCTGATAATCTTTTGAACGATGGCTCATCTCCATAACGGACTGTCCGCTGCCGTTGCAATCGAGCATTTCTTTCTGTGCACGCTCTAAAACTTCAAGAGGCAGCATAGAAGGACCTGCTGAGAAATTGTAGACTCTACTCATTTTAAAAACTCCTTCATATATAAAAATTAAAACATAATTGCATTTTATTATATACCTAAATTTCTTAAAGGTCAATGCTTTTTTAAAAATTTCGTTAAATTTGTAACATAATCGCCAAAAGATGCCGAAAAATATATTTATGTAGAATAAAGTTTTAAAATATTATAAAAATGTTTGCAAAATTAGTACATTCA
>JAFQLU010000064.1 GCA_017396465.1 Clostridia bacterium
GGTCCTCTTGGTCAGAATACCCTTGGCATCTACATAAAATGTCTTTGGTTAATTTTTGTAAAGATGCTTCAAACCCGCGTAAACACTGGGAAAATCCGATGTCATCTTCTTTGTACAGTCTTTATACGATTTTGTCAAGTCAGGGACAAAAAATTAGTTTATAAATTATTACTCATTTCCTTCTTTCTTGACGCAATACCCATAAGTATAAATACTATTTGCGGTGCCATGTTCATATCTTGCCATAACTCTGATAACCGGGAACAAGACTGTATTTTCATCAATTCTTACACTAATACTTGTTTCACTCTTACAATCGTTCAAATCCCATCGACCGCCATAGTTTGAAATTATAGTTTCTCCAACATAAACACCCAAAGCAAAAAGTATCCTGCCTGTATTTTGCGATAAAATACCATCATCTTTGTTTTGCTCGTCAAAAAAACGGTCAATATCTTTTAAGCTTTCAATCGAGAAATCAGCCTGGTAGCCTGATGATGCAAGAGCTGTTTTTATCCATTCTTTAGCCGTAACAATATCCTTTTTCAATGATTCTGTATCAAGAGATTGTTTTTTAGGAGAATTGGATGCAATTCTTATTATAACTACTACTGCTGTCAGTCCCATTAAAATCAATCTTGGCATTATATCCATTATTGAATTTCCTTCAGATATTGTACCATACACAATCAGTCCAAGACATATTATCAAAATTGCAATGAAAGTTATTATTTTGGTTTTGTCTGACATTATCATTCTCCTTTTCATGTTCAATTCATGCCGAAGGCAATTCACTAAGTTTGCTTTGTAAACTCATCATAACACATTTTCCCAAAAGATTCAACAGAAAAAGAAAAAAGCAACCTTCCTTACGAAGATTGCTTTATGGAGCGGAAGACGAGATTCGAACTCGCGACGTTCACCTTGGCAAGGTGACGCTCTACCACTGAGCCACTCCCGCATATGAAGTTATTTAGTCGATGGTGCCTCCGGGCGGAATCGAACCACCGACACGGGGATTTTCAGTCCCCTGCTCTACCGACTGAGCTACAGAGGCATGGATGGCGACTCGGATGGGGCTCGAACCCACGACCTCCAGCGTGACAGGCTGGCATTCTAACCAACTGAACTACCGAGCCATTTAAAGACAATTTGGTGGGCGCAACAGGGCTCGAACCTGTGACCCTCTGCTTGTAAGGCAGATGCTCTCCCAGCTGAGCTATGCGCCCAAACTGTCTTGTCATCTCAGCGACAAGAGATATTATACTACAACCCAACCTCTTTGTCAAGAACTTTTTTTCATTTTTTTCAAAAAAATTTCGTAAAATCCGAAAAAACCGCATAACTACGCCGTTTTTCTTTTCAAAAAAATCTTGACAAGTCCTGTTTTTTCTGTTACAATATGAGAGTAATTCTCAAATTTGAAGGAGAAATCCCCACATGCAGGAAAAAATTTCTTATCATACAAAACAAAAACAGTCCGTGCTGGACTTTTTTGCCAATCACCCCCACAGGCAGTTTTCTGCTAAGGAAATCGCGGAAAACATAAAGGAACAATCCGAAATCGGCGAAAGCACGGTATACCGTTTAATAAAGAAGCTGACCGAAAGCGGCGAAATCCGTCGGTTCAGCGGCAAAAATGTGAAATCCGTTGTGTATCAGTACGCCGGAGGTCACGAGCATTGTCATGAACACTTTCATTTAAAATGCACCGAATGCGGCGAATTTATTCATTTAGATTGCAAGCTGATGAAATCCTTCGGTGAGCATTGCTCTGCCCATCACGGTTTCACAATCGACCCTTTAAAAACCGTGTTTTACGGCGTTTGCTCCGCTTGCAATGCAGAAACAAAAGGAGGGAAACACCTATGATGAAGCGAACACTTGCCGTTCTTTCCTTATTCTGTCTGCTGTTTTCCTTCTGCAGCTGTTCGTCTCCGGCTGTTTTTGACAGCAGTAAACTGCAGATTGTTACCACCAATTTCCCCGCATATGATTTTGCACGCCAAATGGCAGGAGACCGCGCAGAGGTTACCATGCTTCTTGCCCCCGGTGAGGAAAGCCACTCTTTTGAGCCTACACCGCAGGATGTCATCCGCCTGACGAAGGCCGATTTGTTTATTTTAGGCGGCGGAGAATCGGATCAATGGGCGCTGAAGCTGTTAGAATCCGCAGAGCTCGACGAAAGCAAAACCTTAATGATGATGGACTGTGTAGAAGCCGTTCCGGAGGAAATCACCGAAGGGATGCAGCACCATGATGAGCATGAAGACGAAAACCAAGACCATAGCCGTTTTTACGAATATGACGAGCATGTGTGGACTTCTCCGGCAAACGCCGCAGCGATCTGCACGGCCATCGCCGAAAGGCTCTCTGCCACAGATAAAGACAACGCACACGAATACATGAAGCATCTGGATTCTTATTTAAATGAGCTTTCTGCTCTGGATATCCTTTTTACCGATATTGTTTCAAACAGCGCAAGAAAAACCATAATATTTGCCGACCGTTTTCCCTTCCGCTATTTTGCGGATCAATACGGTCTGACCTACTATGCTGCTTTCCCCGGTTGCTCCTCAGAAGCCGAGCCCGATGCGGCAACCATGAAATTTTTGATTGACAAGGTAACGGAAGAAAGCATCCCCTCCGTGTTCTACACCGAGCTTTCCAACCGCAAAATTGCGGATGCCGTGTGTGAAGCCACCGGCGCGAAACAGCTTCTGTTCCATTCCTGCCATACAGTTACAAAAGATGAATTTGAGCGCGGCGAAACTTATGTTTCTCTCATGAAGCAAAATGCCGCGGCACTGAAGGAGGCGTTATCTTAATATGCATAGTATGTCCTGTCAGAACCTGACGGCTTCCTACGGCTCAAACACCGTTCTTCATCCGGTCAGCTTCTTTGTGGACGCCGGAGAGGCGCTTTGTATTTTAGGAGAAAACGGCGCCGGAAAGAGCACACTTTTAAAGTGCCTGCTTCGCCTGCACCATCCGGATGGCGGAACGATAGAAACCCACGGTTTTCTTCCCACCGAAATCGGATATCTTCCTCAGCAAACCGACACCCGGCGGGATTTTCCTGCTTCCGTATGGGAAGTCGTGCTTTCCGGGTGCCTGAATATGCGCGGTTTTCTGCCCTTTTATTCGAAAAAAGAAAAGAAAATTGCCACGGAGAATTTAAAGACCGTGGGCGCTTATGATTTGAAAAACAAAAGCTTTTCTGCCTTATCCGGCGGTCAGAAGCAGCGGGTACTCCTTGCCCGTGCACTATGCTCTGCCAAAAAGCTTCTGATTTTAGACGAGCCTGCCGCAGGGCTTGACCCCATTGCCGCAAGCGAGCTTTTAACCATCATAGAGGCTCTCAAGCAAAACGGCATGGCAATTATCATGGTCTCTCACGACACCCATAGTGCACTATCCGTTTGCGAGCGAGTCCTCCACCTTTCCGGTCAGAGCTCTTTCTTCGGTACAAAAGAGGAGTATCTCGCCAGCGGATACGCAAGAGACTTTTTAGGAGGTGCGAAGTAATCATGACCGGTATGCTTGAAATGCTTTCCTATCCCTTTATGGCACGAGCCGTGATTGTGGGAATTTTAGTTTCGCTTTGCGCCGCCCTTTTAGGCATCAGCCTGATTCTGAAGCGGTATTCCATGATAGGCGACGGTCTTTCCCATGTTGGCTTCGGCGCATTAGCCATGGCGCAGGTGCTGGGTTTTGCACCTTTGGCTTTTACCGTTCCCGTTGTGGTTCTGGTTGCCATTCTATTGCTTCGTCTCAGCGAAACAGGCAAAATAAAAGGAGACGCCGCAATTGCGGCAATCTCCACAGGTTCTTTAGCACTCGGCGTTATGGTTATTTCTCTTTCCAATGGCGCCAATACCGATTTGGTGAATTATATGTTCGGCAGTATTCTTGCTATGAGCGATGCCGATGTTACCTTAAGCCTGGCACTTTCCGTATGTGTGCTGATTCTGTTTATCTTTTTCTATAACAAGATTTTCGCCGTGACTTTCGACGAAACCTTTGCAAAAGCAACCGGCAAAAAAACCGCCGTATACAACACCGTAATCGCCGCGTTGACGGCTATTACCGTTGTTTTAGGAATGCGTATGATGGGTGCGCTTCTGATTTCCGCGCTGGTCATCTTCCCGGGACTTACCGCTATGCGACTGTTCCGCTCCTTTTCCGGCGTAACGGTTTGCGCCGTGATTCTTTCCGCGGTTTGCTTTTTCATCGGAATGACGCTGTCTTATCTGTTCGCTCTGCCCACAGGCGCCAGCGTGGTTTTAGTAAACATCCTTGCGTTTGTTTTGTTTACCGTTCTGGGTGCTATCCGAAATAAGTACAGTCGTTAAACGCCAGAGCAAGATATGCGGCAACCCCTGTTTTTAGGCAGGATTCATCAATTCTGAAATCACTACTGTGAAGCGGCATGGTTATGCCGCTTTCTTTATTTCCGGAGCCTAAGAAGAAATACACCGCAGGCACATGCTCGCCAAAATAAGCAAAGTCATCGCCGCCCATAGAGGGAATGCTGCCTTTTATCACGATATCTTCTCCCAGCTCTTTTGAAACAGCTTTTTCCAAAGCTTCTGCCATGCCTGCATGATTAATCAGCGGCGGATACCGGAAGTTAAACTGAAATTCAAATTTTGCATCTGCAATATCGCAAACGCCCTTGATTGCCTTGTTCATCATTTCGGGGATGGTTTCCCGAAGGGTTTTATCAAAGGTACGAACCGTACCGCTTAAATATGCCGTGTCGGGAATTACGTTATACATATTTCCGCTTTTTACCACGCAGGTGGAAATCACTTTCGGACTTAAAGGCGTGGTAAACCGCGCGGCGATCATATCAAAATCGGAGATAATCCGCGCCGCAAGAGTGATGGGGTCAATACATTCGTGAGGATACGCCCCATGGCCGCCTTTTCCGTATATGGTCAGCTCAAAATCATCCGGCGCCGCCATCAAGTCTCCGGCTTTCACCTGAATCTTTCCGACTTCCACATCGTTCATCACATGAAGACCTGCCGCGCAGGTCACGTGGAATTCCTCGAGAATTCCGGTTTCTATCATCGGCTCTGCACCGCCGTCGGTCTCCTCGCCCGGCTGAAACAGGAACAAAATGTTTGTCTTCAGCTTATCTTTATGCGCTGTCATACATTTTGCCGCTGCAAGCAACACCGCCATATGTGCATCATGACCACAGGCGTGCATCACACCTTCCGTTTCCGAGCGATACGAAACACCGTGCCACTCCGTTACAGGCAACGCATCCATATCGGCGCGCAAAAGAAGCGTGTGCCCACATCCCGCATCCAGATATGCGATAACGCCCGTTTTTGCGACATTTCTGCGGCACGAAAGGCCTAAACCTTCCAGGTATTCTGCCACATATGCCGCCGTTTTATATTCTTCAAAAGAGAGCTCCGCAATTTTATGAAGATCCCGGCGCAGAGAGATAACCTCATCTGCGATTTGCTCTGCAATCTGTTTGATATCCATGGGAATTCCTCCTTTACAAAAAACAGTATAACACAAGAAGAAAGAAAAAGCAATATTTTCATTCTTTTGAACACGCAACGAAAATTTTTCGTAAAACCGTTGCTTTTTTTCATAAAATATAGTATAATCACCGTGAAATGAGGTGGTTTTATGACGCTCAAGGATCTTGCCGTTTTAGCAAACGTTTCGGTTTCTACCGTATCCAAGGCATTTGCCGACAGCGGTGAAATCAGCGAAGCCAAGCGGAACGAAATTTTTTCGCTGGCAAGGAAGCACGGGTGCTTCGATAAATACTATAAAGGAAAATTCGGCAAAAAAATTATCGCGCTGATTTGTCCCGAAATCCGCAGTGCGTTCTACACGGAGTTTGCCGCCAAGTTAAGCGATGCAATCAACCGCCGCGGCGGCATGATGGCATTGTCCGTTACAAACTTCAGCCGTGAGCAGGAAGCCTCTTTAATCCGCTATTATTCCTCCTACGGCCATGCCGACGGCATTATTTTATTCAATGGCGGGAGCAGTATAAAGCAGGACCCCGGCATCCCCATGGTTGCCATAGGCATTCCGAAAAAAAACCGTTTTGTGGACAACCTAAACACCGACCTTGCCGCCGGCATAGACGAAGCCGTGGAATATTTAAAGGAAATGGGACACAAAAAAATCGGTTTTCTTTGGGAAAAGCACACAGGTTCCAAATACCGGAACTTCTGTGAAAGCATGCGGAAAAACGGTCTGCCTGTTTCGGATGATTTTTGCGTTTGCAGCGACAGCCGTTTTGAAATTGCAGGCTATAATGCCATGAAAACGCTCATCGACCGACCTGAACACCCCACGGCGGTAATTGCCTCCTACGACTATATGGCAATGGGTGCCATCCGCTATGCGCAGGAAGCCGGCATTCGTATTCCGGAGGACATTTCTGTCATTGGTATGGACAACATTTCCACCACCGCCTACCTTGGTGTTCCCCTCACCACCATCACAACATTGAATGACGAGCTTTGTGAAACGGCCATTGACCTGCTCTTTAAGAAAATCGACAATCGTTTCTATTTTGCCAAACAGGAAATCACGTTAAAAAGCCGTCTCATCAAGCGCGAGAGCGTGGCACGAATCGAATAGAGTAAGAACAAAAAGCTGTCTCATTCCGAGACAGCTTTTGTTCTTTGAAAAAACCGTATCACGAGCGGCAACGCCGTAATCAGCGAAAAAATATCTGCCAACGGCTGGCAAATCAGGATGCCCGTCAAGCCAAAAACGTGCGGCAAAACCAAAAGAAGCGGTATCATATAAAGACCGTTTCGCGTTGTGGCAAGCAGCGTTGCCCGCCCCGTTTCGCCGATGGATTGAAACATCATATTGGCGCAGGTAACATAGGGCTGAACAATCAGCGAGATGCATTGCAGCTTCAGCATAAGTGCGCCAATCTGCACTACGGCGGCATCATCCCGGAAGGCTGAAACCAAAGGCGATGCGCCGAAGAAAAAGATAAGTGACAAGGTAAACAAGACCGTTTCGCCCAGAAGGAAGGTAAAATAAAATCCGCTTTTTAACCGGTCTAACCGTTTTGCACCGTAGGTAAATCCTGCCACCGGCTGATACCCCTGCCCGATGCCGATCATCACGGACATAATAAATCCGCAAATCTGGTTTACGATGCTGACCGCGGCAAGCGCCGTATCACCAAACACCGCCGCACTGCGATTGAGAAGCAACGAGGAAAAACAGTTCATACCCTGCCGTGCCATTGTGGGAAGACCGTTTTTCAGTATGGCAAGCACTTCCCCGATGCGGTAATTCTGAAAAGCGATTTTACACCGAGTCCGACCGGACACATACATAAACAAAAGAATGCCAAAGCTGATAACCTGGCTGAGCGCCGTAGACAGCCCTGCCCCCTGAACGCCCATGCCGAATCCAAAGATAAACAGAGGGTCCAGCGCCATATTCAGCACCGCGCCTGTTGTGAGCCCCACCATGGCAAGGTTGGCTTTACCTTCGTATCGCATGATGTTGTTCAGCACGAATCCGGACACCGTAAAGGGCGCCGCAAGTAAAATATAAAGTCCATAGCCCTTTGCATACGGAAGCACGGTTTTTGTACTTCCTAAAAGATACATCAGCGGCTCTAAAAATAAAATCCCGAAAACCGATAAAACCGCCCCGATGGCAAACGCCGAGAAAAACGCGGTAGACGCTAAAATGCTTGCCTGCTTTTCCTGCCGACCGCCCAGCGCACGGCTGATGATACTGCCTGCTCCGTGACCGAAGGTAAGACCCGAGGTCAGGAGAATCAAAGACAGCGTTGCCGTAATCCCTACTGCTCCGCTGGCGCTGGTTCCCAGACGGCTGACAAAAAAAGTGTCCACCATGTTATACACATTGGTGACCAGCATGCTGATTACCGTCGGAACCGCAAGGCTCGTAATCAGCTTCGGTATCGGTGTTTCCATCATTCTTTTATAATGTGCATCCTGCGCGGACATATGACTCCTCCTTATGCGCTTTATCTTTCTATTTTATGTATTTTCCTGTTTTCTCATGCTTCAAACAAAATAAAACCCCGTCACAAAAGCGGGGTTTTATGTTTAAATTACAAAGAAGAAAATGCACAAGAACTGCAGAATACTTGCCAGAACCACGAAAATGTGAAACACGGAATGGGTAAACTTCACATGCTTTGCCTTTCCGTAAATCACGGCGCCGATGGTATACAGCACGCCACCGGAAACCAAAAGGCTCATGCCTCCCCAGCCCAGCGCAATCGCCGTGGGCTTGATGGCGAAAATAATGCACCATCCCATAGCAAGGTAGCAAATCATGGAAAACTTTTTGTATTTATCAATATCAATACCGTTAAGCGCAATGCCCAATGCCGCACATGCCCACACAACGCCGAAAATCCCCCAGCCCAGCCAGGGATTGGCTTCCCGAAGCGAACATAACGCGATAGGGGTATAGGTTCCGGCAATCAAAAGGAAGATGGAGCAATGGTCAATCACCTGAAACACTTTTTTTGCCAGCATATCCGGCTTAAGACCGTGATAAATGCTGGACATGGTGTAAAGCACAATCATGGTTGCACCATAAATGGAGCAGGACACCACGCCGTACCAGTTATGCGCAATTGCCGCAAACACCACACATAAAGCCAGCGCCGCAACACCCACAGCACCGCCCACGATGTGGGTTACCATGTTAAATACTTCTTCTCCTTTTGTATAAAACGGGAGCACGCGCTCCGCCAGCTTCTTTCTTTTCAAAGCAAAATTCCTCCTATATCAACTTTTCCGTTTTCATTATACACACTTTTACCCGACTCTGTCAAGATTTACCTCACTCTGTTCAAAAAACATTTTCAAACGGGAGATTTTTTGAAATAATTATTGACAAACAACTCGACTTTATAGTATAATATCCTTTGTGCTGGTGTGGCTCAGTCGGTAGAGCAGCTGATTCGTAATCAGCAGATCGTCGGTTCAAGTCCGATCACCAGCTCCAAAAAGCAACTGTTATCCGAAGGATAGCGGTTGCTTTTTTCTGTGTGGTCATAGATGAGAACCGACCGGTGAAATCGCGCAGGCTCCAAGAGCGCGAGCTGACGGCGATGCGCGATTGGTGAAGCCAAGCATGCATGGAACGAAGTGACATGTAGTCCGATCACCAGCTCCAAAAAAGAACGGCTATTTTAAAAAATAGCCGTTCTTTTCTTTGTGCTCACAAGAGCACAACATCATTATGAGCATAGCGAGTCCTTCGTTTGACCGCTTGCAGTCAACTTCATTCGCAAATTATCATAAATCTTTTCACTTCTGAACTACGATGTCAATTTCATCCTTCAGACCGCTTTCGGATGTGGCCGAGAGTTTAAGAATTCCGCTTTCTGTTCCCGACTTCACCATTGCTGTGGCAATGCCGGCTTCAGCACATCTTACATTGCTTTCGATAAGCTCCCCGTCCCCTTTAAGTGTAAAGGTCACTTTTTCCGTACTGTCGGGAACTACTGTGCCGTTTTCATCGGTAATATACGCATAAACAAAGAGAAAATCGCCGCCTGCTGTCAGCGTTTTACCGTTTTCCTCCGCCACAAGCTTTAATCCGCAAGGTGCTTCGGGCGTTACGCGGCTTGTGGATACGGCTTCTTTCCCGTCCATATATCCAGTAGCTTTCAGTGTGCCTTCCTCAAAAGAAACATCAAAAAATGTGAAGGGCGGATGGGAGATGGCTTCGCAGTTTTCGCCGTCAAAGAAATCGTTTTTATCGTAAAGCTCTTTGATATTCTGATTGCTTTCCACATTGTCCTGCGCATCTTCAATATCTTGTCCCTTTGCCCAGTAGAAGGGGTCTGCCGTTGCGAAGTCCAGCTTATAAGGCGTGATTTGACCTTTGTCCGGCTTCTGTCTTTTTACTTCTTTGCCGTTTACCAAAAGCGCAACCTCATCGCAGTTGGAGAACACAACTACCTTTTTGGTTTTGGGATTTTTCCAGTAGTTCGCAATAAAAATAACCGGTTCGATGTCCTGCTGACTCCGGAAGAAGTGATACACGAATTTGGGCAGACGGTAATTATCCAAAGCACCGCAACGGCACATATAGGAATCCTTGAAATAGCCTCTGTTATAGTCAATTCCAACCCAGATAGCGCTGCCCACGGAATGGGAATCTGTCAGATAGGTGTTGTTATACTGATATATAAAATTCCACGCCTGCATCAGCATGTCCATTTCACCGTCTCCACGGGAACGACGCGAAAGAGAATAGTTTCCGCCGAACTCAAAATCGCCGTATTCTCTCCGGAATGTAGGTTTCCCGGGAACCGGGTCACCGGTAAAGTAAATATCGTACCCGATGCTCGCGGCATCCTTTCTTCCGTGGCTGTCTCCCGCTGTGAGGAAATTGCCTTTATCGTATTCCTTCTCTGCTTCCATGCGGCAGAAGCGAACGAACTCATCGGTGTTTCCTTCCCAGCCGCCTTCCCACATGGTGTCTGCAGTATCTCCCGTTTCGTTTAAGCTGGTTTCCCAGATGATGACAGAGGGATGATTCCTGTCGCGGCGAATCATATCACGGATATTTTGTACCACATGTTCGCAGAACTCACCCGTTGTGCACCATTGCCAGCCCGGTGTGGGCTCCATCACCAGGATTCCCAGCTCATCGCAAGCATCTAAAAAGGCAGGTGACTGCGGATAATGACACAAACGAACAAAATTGAAGCCGCCTTTCTTCAGCTTATATGCATCACGCCACTGGGCGTTATCGTGTGCGGCGTTTCCGATATGCGGATAGGTCTGGTGACGGTTCGCACCGGTAATGCGAATGGGCTTTCCGTTTAATAAAAGTCCGTCTTTTGCATTTGCGCTGACAGAACGGATACCGATACGCATTTTCTTTGTGTCACACACTCCGTCTTCCTCGGAAAGAAAAATCTCCAAGGTATATAAATAAGGAGAGTCTACCGACCAGAGGTTCGGATTTTCCACATCAAGTTTAAATTCTGCATCTAAAGAATCCCCTGTCGAAAGCACAACGCGATAGCTTGCATCACAGACAGCCGCACCGTCTTGGTCTTTCATGGATACTGCAACCGTGCAGATTTTTTCGGTATCATACAGATTTTCCGCCTGAACCTTCACGCTTACTGCGGCATAATCTTCCGAGACGTTACTGTAAGATACAAAAACACCGCCGCCCTTCACTTCATTTGCCTCCACCGCATCGGTGATATGAAGCTTATCCTCTACATGGAGCCACACATTTCTGTATATGCCGCCCCAATAGCAAAAGTCTAATAGGGATGCCGGTTTTCCCGGAGGAACATTTCGGTCATCGCGGTTATCGGCAATCACCTCTAACAGATTTTCGCCGTTTTTGTTCAGATGCTCGGTCAGATTCACGCGAAATGGCAGATAACCACCCTTATGCACTGCAAGCTCTTTTCCGTTCAAGAGAACCGTTGCAATCTGCATCACGGCTTCAAATTCTAAAGATATCAGCTTTCCCTCGTATTCCGGTTTGTATTCCATGGTTTTTCTGTAATAGGATAATCCCTGAAACGGGAATCCAACGTTAAATTCTTCGATTTTCGGTGTATGGGGAAGAGAAACTTTCTGCCACACATCCCCCGTAACCTCCGAACGGTATTCCCAATTTTCATTCAAACAACACTTCATTTCATTTCCCTCTCTTCTCATAATCATTAGCCAAAATCATTATATCATCCATTGCATATATGATGCAACTCCGGGTTGCAAACTTTTTATATTTTTCTGCTATAAACAATTTTGCGTAAAATAAAATCACTTTTTATGTGAAATTTGCTATTTTTTTTATTTTTTGTTGACATCTTTTTTCTGCTTTGGTATAATATTTTATTATTGGTCTTGATGTAGAAAGAGACGACAATTTACCTGCGTTAAGATATCTTTCTTAACGCAGGTTTTCCATTTACAATCCAAAAATTTTAATCGAAAGTGGAGGTTTCATCATGTTTAAAAGTCAGTATTTAAACGAAGTAATGGAAACAGTGAAGCAGAGAAACGCAGGCGAACCTGAGTTTCTGCAGGCAGTTCAGGAAGTATTCGAATCTTTAGAGCCCGTTATTGCACAGCGTCCCGAGCTGCAGGAACAGGGTATCATCGAAAGAATCGTTGAACCAGAAATATCTATTTCTTTCCGTGTTCCGTGGGTGGACGACAACGGTAAAGTTCAGGTAAACCGTGGCTACCTTGTACAGTTCAACAGCGCAATCGGACCCTACAAGGGTGGTCTTCGTTTCCATCCTTCCGTGTATATGGGCATCATCAAGTTCTTAGGCTTCGAGCAGACATTCAAAAACTCCTTAACCGGTCTTCCCATCGGCGGCGGTAAGGGTGGTTCTGACTTTGACCCCAGAGGCAAGAGCGATGCAGAAATCATGCGTTTCTGCCAGTCCTTTATGACAGA
>JAFQLU010000065.1 GCA_017396465.1 Clostridia bacterium
AAAAAACAGGCCGTTTCCCTGCTTTTGAGGAGGACGAAGCGCCCCTGCATTTATTAGGAAACGAATATCCGAAAGCAAAATAATTTATGAGATATAAAAGCCTCTCACGGCATGTGAGAGGCTTCAGACTGTCGAAAAAGGCAGGTCTACCGCAAGCAAAATATTCTAAATATAAATTTGAGCAAAAAGTAAATATCATGTTCCTAACGATTAACTGCGCAGTTTCCGTCGAGGAAACTGCGCAGTTGCTTGCTTTCAACGAGCACAAACTCTACCGTACCATCGTACGCCGACGAATTTGTGCTCGCCAAATATACCCACCTTTTTCAAAGTCTACTCAGCGTGTCGAGGTTTCTCGACACGCTGAGGGCTGTAGCAGTTTGCTACAGCCCCTGTTTTTAACAGAATACGAAGAAATATTATAAAACTAGCTGTTTTGTTGTTTTATAATATTACATTTTTTATGGAAAAATTATTGACAATGAAAAGAAAAAGTGGTAGAATATTACGGTAGGATTACAGGAAGACTTCTGTCGTGTTACCTTTTGGCGCTTGCCGAAGCAATCCTCATCCTAAGCATATCAGCAGTTTTGTGTGCTTTGCAGGGGGATTAGGAGCCACGGAAAGTTTCCTGAAAAAGAAAAAAAGGAGATAAAAACATGAAAAAACTTTTTTCAATGGTACTCAGTATTGCCATGATTATGAGCGTGGCATGCTTTGCAGTATCTGCAGCGGATGTAACCATTTCCGACCTTGCAGAGCTGCAGGCTTTTGCGGCTGATGTAAACAGCGGTAATTCCTACGCAGGAAAAACCGTTGTGTTAGACGCAGACATCAACCTGGGCGGCGCAGAATGGACCCCCATTGCGAAAGCAACCAGAATCGGTACCGGATTTTCCGGTAACGTATTTTCCGGTACATTCGACGGACAGAACCACGAAATCACAGGTCTGGTTATCACAACCGTTTCCGGGGATGACACAGCCGGCTTCTTCGGCGCTGTTTCCGGCGGTACTGTGAAGAACCTGAAATTTGTAGATGTAAATGTAAACGTTCCCGAAGGTGAAAACGCAGGTGCGGCTGTGGGTGCTATGGCAGGCGGTTTGGTAGACGGTATCACCGTTTCTGGTTCCGTAACCGGTAAAGCTGCAGTCGGCGGCGTTGTAGGCCGTGTGCTTGCAATCGGTACCGTACAGAACTGCGTAAATAGCGCAACCGTTGTGCAGACAGGTAAAAACGACTCTGCCGGCGGCGTAGTTGGTAAGGCGTACTACACATCCTTAGACGGCATCATGGAAATCAAAAACTGCAAAAACAGCGGTAGCGTAACCTCCCAGTATGCGGCAGGCGGCATTGTTGGTTTCTGTGCTGGTAATGTCACGGACTGTGAAAACAGCGGCGTTGTGACCGGTGGAGATTCCGCAGGTGGTATCGTTGGCGAACAGACCACATGGGGTACTGTTTCCGGAAACGAAAACTCCGGTGCAATCTACGGCAAAAACGCTTTGTCCGCGGTAGGTGGTATCGTTGGTTGGGTTCGTTACCAGGATGATGCAAATAACTATCCCCGTGTTGACACGGTTGTTGTGAAAGATAACAAAAACACTGCAAGCATCGAAGGCGGCAGAGCAGCCGGCGGTATTGCCGGTATGGCGCATGACCAGATTATCATCACAGGTAACAAAAACAGCGCAGCATCTATTGCAGCAAACAACACAACCGTAGATTCTGCAGGCGGTATTTTAGGTGCAAGTGCAACCGGTCAGGGTTATATTGTACCGAACGCAGTATCTACTGTAAGCTACAATGTATCCATCACCCCGATTGAAAATATCACATCGGCTACCGGAAGAGAAGCACTGTATTACAATGAAGGCAATGTTCAGTTTGATGCAGTATCTGCAACAACAAACATTGTGAAAGCAGTTGCAACTGCAGACGGCGTAAATTATGACGATTTAGCAAAAGCTGTTGCCGCAGGCGGCACAGTGGAACTGTTTGAAAACGTTACATTAGATGAAACCATCGTTATCGATAAAGATGTTATCTTAAATGGTAACGGCTACACCGTAGCAGGTAAAGACGGCGAAAACTTTGTATCTGACGGCGTAACAGCATTTGAAATCAACAATGCAGCTGTGACCATCAACAATTTAACCGTAAAAGGCGGTTCCCTCACATCTGCTGACGGCACACTGGCTTGCAACAATTCTGCAGGCGACGGTATCGTAGCAAACGGCGCAACCTTAAATATCGTAGACTCCACCGTTATCGGCGGTGATATGACCGTTAACGGCGGCTTAACAGGTAGTGCAATCAAGGCATTTGATTCCGATGTTACTGTTTCCGGTTCTACATTAAAATCCGGTGCGGCTTCCAATGTAGGATACGGCGTAGTCGGTTACCCCACAATCAATACAGATGAAGAATCCGAAATCACCATTTCCGATACCGAACTGTATCACAGTGAATCTACAGGCTACTACGAAGGCGCAGTTGATATGATCAGCGTTACGAGCGACTGGGGCGATATCAGCAGCAGAGATAACGAAGTGGAGATGTACGGCACAATCACCGTTTTAGAGGGCAGTGCTCCTCTTAAAAATTCCAACATCGAAGTTCCTGCAGGCAAAACCATCGAATTCATTGGCGCAATTGATGATTCCATCGAAGTTCCTGCAGATACCATTATCCTCGATTTTGTAGAAAAGGATTCTAAAGAAGATGAACTGCGCTACAACATCGTATTAAAGGCTGCAAACGGCGAAACCATCAACAGATTAAACACTGTTGACCTGACATTTGTATTAAAACAGGGTGCTACAGGCAAAAACACTTATGAAATCGTTGAATCCAATGACGAAGTAGAAATCAATATGGTGAACAACGATGTGAACCGCTACGAATTCCACTACGAAGACAAAGACGCAGATGTAGATACCCATATCGGTAAAGACATCATCATCGGTGAAGTTGTAATCAGCGGATACGGTGAATTCGTCTTCGGTGCGAACATCGGTGCAACAACAAACGCAGCACATGCAACAACCAAGGTAGACAACATCGTAACAGATTTCGTTCCCAATGGTAAAATCGAAGACGGTAACGGCGAATTCGTAATTGATAAGAATGATATCAAAGAAGCAATCGAAGTTCCCACAAGAGATTTAACCATCAACATCGACTTCCCCAACTCCGTGAAGAACAACCCGAAAGCATACCAGGATATGACGGTTGTTGTTTCCGGTGACGATTTGGCTGATGTGGTAATCGATTTAGGTGACGATAACAACGGCGCAGCAATCACAGCGGACAACAGACCTGATGCAAAATACACCGTTGAATTTGTAAACGGCAAGTATGTGGTAACAGTTATCGATGCTTTAACCGTACACACATCCTATGACATCACCGTTTCCGGTGCAGGCTACAGAACAGCACGTTACACCGTTCGCATGACCTTTGATAAGGTTGTAAACTTCTGGAACAACGTAAAAGATGCAGATGCTGACGTAGAAGTTGGCGAAATGCAGGCAAAGAAAAACTTCTTAGCAGGCGATATCGTAAAGGATAACAAGATTAACACCTACGATTTATCTGCAGTTGTTTCCTACTTCGGCGAAACAGGTTTATCTGCTACAAACAATAAGGCATATGCAAAATATGACTTAAACCGTGACGGCTTTATTGATTCGAAAGACGTTGCAATCGTTTTGGTTTCCTGGGGCGAATAATTCATAAGGAAATAAAGTAAATAAATGAAGGCGAAAGGGCTTTATGTCCTTTCGCTTTTTCTTTTTGGGGAGTTTGTTATTGAGAATTGGTGCTGAATAGTCGACCGGTTTTTACACTCCGATAGTCTTGCAATATTGCAATTGACCAACAAGCTATGGTAGAGTGCCTGCGCATTTTAGCGGAGTGGGTGATTCTTCCAAAGGTGTCGAGCGGCAAGGTGAGTTGCTCCATAGGGGCAAGAGAGGGTGCCCCGGGGCGTGTCAAACTTGCCAAACCAAATGAACCGTCCAATGCACCACCCAACCGCTAACGAATTCCCCAAAAACACAAAAAAACTGCCGCACCTCAAAAAATGAAGCGCGACAGCCAATTTCCTATTCTTTTTACCTCTTATTTTAAGAACAAAATCGCCGGGTCCATGGTCAGCACAATCTGTTCCACGGTCAGTACGCCGTCCTTCCATGTAAAGGGAAGTGCCTTTTCAGTTCCGTCTTCGGAAAGAATCGTCACCTCGGTAATCTCTCTGTCGGTGATGAGCGTAATATCCTCTAAGGGATCCAGGCCGATGTTAAACAGAGCGCAGAAATATCTGCCGTCCTTATAGTTTCCGGCACGCAGGTAAACCTCCTCGTCACCGGGGAAATATACGGGAAGCTGACCGGAGGGCGAAAGCAGGCGGATAAACTGATTCTTTCTTTCCTCCGTTAAGAAGCCAAACGCCGTGCCGTAATGAAATTCTGCTCTGGGAACGCCGGCATACACTAAAATTCTGCCGCCCAGCTCGTTTTCAAACATCGTGCCGCCGGGGCAGAGCGCTTCCAAATCCTTGCGGTTGGGAGAGTAGTACAGCGTGGAAACCGCTTCCGTTTTTTCGGAGGTGGGAACAAGCTCCATTTTCTCCTGCTGCGAACGGTATTTTCTGAAGGTTTTAGTATCCTTCTCGGCAAAGACAGGCTTCAAGGTCCAGGGCTTTACATCCACGCCCAGGTATTTTCCGAAGCCACGGGCAATCAGCCGCTGTGCGCTTTCGGAGGAAAGCACCATGTAGCCGGATAAAAATTCTTTGATTTCTGCGTCGGTAAACTGTGCGTCCATCACGCCGTCCATAAAGACAACGCCGCCCTTTTCATTCCCGAAGTAAAGGGGAAGGCCTAAACGCTCCAAAACATGAGTTGTCCAGGCAGAATACTGCTGGTCATAGGGCGAACGGTTAAAGTTGCGGAAGGTTTCGGAGGGCAGAGGAATCCGACAACCGAAGGGCGTCACACCGGGCACAATGTCAAACAGTGCACGATAAAACTTATCAAACTTAGAGAGCTTCTTTCTGTATGCCGCATCGGTCTTGGGCGTGTACTCCAGCGTGCAGGTAATCCAGTGCTTGGCACCCATGGCACCTTCTAAAATGGAACCGGTGAAATGGGAGTGGAGCATGGTTGCCGCGGTGGAATACCGCAGATGGGGACAGGTGTCGGTCTCGGCAAGCAGCACATCCACATGATCTTTGGCGCGGTTCATCTGCAAGGCACCGTCCAGCATCCTTCCGGTAAAATAGTGGGTGCCTTTGTGACAATAGTTACTGTTGTTGATACGAAGCACCACGGGGTGCCCTTCGCCGGACATAATCTGCGCAATTTCGTAGTTAAATTCGCCGCCGGCATTACAGTAGGAGCCGGGGATGGAGGGGTCCACGCTGTCGATACCTGCGCGGTATGCCTTTGCGGCACCAATTAGCGCATCCTTCTGCGTTTCTATGAAAATCTCCTGATATTTCTTGGAAACCGGGTCTTCTGCTTTCATATGTTCCCAAAGCTGCTCTCGTGTCAGGTTCGTGCCTGCACGGCGGTTAAACTCTGCCATATGCTTGGGACATGCGCAGCCGTGACCGTCGCGGTGCAGAAGCCTGAAATCATCGTCCAGCATAATGGTGGCAGGCTTGTGGGATGCAAGCTTTGCCGTCACACCCTTAAAATATTCTCTGAAATCCTCATCGTAAGGGCAAACGATGGGGCGCTCCACGCCGTCCTCAATATTGATGATGTGCTGAAAGGGAAAACGGCCGCTTAAAACGTATCCGTGCCCGATAGAGCATTGAATCAGAATACCGCACTTTTTGCCCCTTGCGGCAAGCTTTTCACGATAAATATCAAACTGCTCACATAGAATGGATGCCTTGTCCGCCGGGGGATTTCCCTCGGGAACCAAAGGCATACCGAATATCACCATGTCGGCAATTCCTTCGTCATACTGGCGGACAATGTCCTCCACCATCTCGTCCACATGATTCATATCAAAATAAACAACCGAATATCTGTGCATCATTTTTTTTCGTCCTCCCTGATTCTGTTTAATATCATGTCTAATTCCTCACAGCGGATGCAGTTGGGAATCAGATTTTGTTCTACTTTTTTATATAAATCATCAAAATCCATCCACATGACGGATTCAAGCTCTTGCTCCTGCAGAGTAAACTCCGCTTCTTCCAGATCACGCCACAGGATATACACGAAGCTGACCTGGGAATCGGTAAAGGGCTTGCCGTGAAAGATGTTTTTGTAGGTGTATCTTCGGATGCCGCAAAAGAGAAGCTCCTCTTCTTTTGCCGAAATCCCCAGCTCCTCGGATAGCTCGCGCAGGGCAGAGGGTATCACGCCGGAGCCTGCCGGAATATGGCCTGCAGAGGAAATGTCGTAGCACCCCGGGTGGGAATCCTTATTTTGGCTTCTTTTCTGCACTAAAACCTGAAGACAATCGTCCCGTTTCCGCACCAGCCACAGATGCGCCGTGCGATGCCGAACGCCTTTATGGTGCGCCGTGTTCCTTGTCACAATCCGTCCCGTGGGAACGCCGCTTTCGTCTACAATATCCAGCTTTTCGTCCATCCAATCACCTCGTTTTTCCATTCTACTGCTATTGTATCACAGTTTAAGGCAAAGTCAATAGGGAAATCCACGAAAATTTTTCGTTGCTTGACAAATAGAGCAGTTCGTATTATAATAGGTATATTCCTATATTATATGCATACAAGGGAGGCATTTTCTATGTCCGCTTTTCATACAAAAAACGAAGAAAAAGGCTTGGAAATTATGATTGTCGGATGCGGCAAGGTGGGTAGAACCCTGGTGAGCCGTCTTTCTGATGAGGGACACAACATCACCGTGGTGGACAAGCGCCCCGAAGTGATTCAGGGTATGTGCGAAACACATGATGTGTTAGGCATCATCGGAAACGGTGCCAGCTTCAATGTGCAATTGGAAGCAGGTATTGAAAACACCGATCTGTTAATCGCCGTAACCGATTCGGACGAATTAAATCTTTTATGCTGTACCGTTGCGAAAAAGGTGGGCAACGAAATTGCCACCATCGCAAGAGTCAGAAACCCTGACTACAGCGCTGACAGATACTATATCCGCGAGCAGCTGGGGCTTTCCATGATTATCAACCCCGAGCTGGAGGCGGCAAACGAAATGGCAAGATTGCTCCGGTTCCCCGGCGCCATTTCCATCAACGCCTTTGCCAAGGGGCACGTGGAAATGATTAAGTTCAAGGTGCCGGAAAAGAATGTGCTGGACGGCTGCGCCCTGTATCAGCTGCAAACGGAGCAGGTGCTTATCTGCGCCGTAGAGCGGGATGAGGAGCTGGTTATCCCCAACGGTAGCTTCACCCTTCAGGCAGGGGATCTGGTCACCTTTATCGCCACCGTTACCAATGCGCACAAGTTCTTCCGTCACATCGGACTGAAAAACCATCGCGTGTCCAACAGTATGCTCATCGGCGGCGGCAAGACCTCATATTATCTGGCAAAGCAGCTTCTGGAAATGGGCATCGATGTGAAAATCGTTGAAATGGACATGCACCGCTGCGAGATTTTAAGCGAGCTTTTAGACGATGCCATCATCGTTTGCGGTGACGGAACCGACGAGCAGCTCCTGGCAAAGGAAGGCATCGACCGATACGAGTCCTTTGTGGCGCTGACCGGTATGGACGAAGAAAACATTCTGTTAACCCTTCACGCCAAGCAGAACCCCACAACCAAGGTTATCACCAAGGTAAACCGCATTAACTTCGGCAACGTGCTGGAAAGCCTGGAGCTGGGAAGTGTGATTTACCCCAAATATATCACGGCGGAAACCATCATTGCCTATGTTCGCGCCAAGCACAATTCCATGGGCAGTAATATAGAAACCCTCTACCATGTGTTTGACGACAGGGCAGAAGCCATAGAATTCCGCATCACCCAGGAATCCGAGGTGGTGGGCGTTCCTCTTAAGAACCTGAAAATGAAAAAGAATCTCTTGATTGCCTGCATCTCCCGTAAGGGTAAGGTCATGATTCCCGGCGGTAACGATGAAATCCAAATTGGTGATACCGTCATCGTGGTAACCATGCAGACAGGCTTTAACGAAATTGACGATGTGCTGGAGGCATAACGGTTCATGAATATACGAGCAATTATTTATGTATTAGGCTGGATTTTAAATATAGAAGCCGGATTTATGATGCTGCCCTTTATCGTTTCTCTGATATACGGCGAGCGGCAGGGCGTTGCCTTTTTGTTTGTGGCGCTTCTGTGCGCGCTGATCGGGATCCTCACCGTGGTGAAAAAGCCGCGGAACATGGTGTTTTACGAAAAAGAGGGCTATGTTACCGTAGCATCCTGCTGGGTAACCCTATCTGTGTTCGGATGCCTTCCCTTTGTGATAAACGGCGACATTCCCCATTTTATCGACGCGTTGTTTGAAACGGCGTCCGGCTTTACTACCACAGGTGCCAGCATTTTAACCAATGTGGAGGCGCTGTCTCGTTGCAGTTTGTTCTGGCGAAGCTTCACCCATTGGATTGGCGGCATGGGCGTTTTGGTGTTTTTGCTTGCCATCATGCCCCTCACAAAAGGCGGCTCGCCCATTCATCTGCTCCGTGCAGAGAGTACGGGCCCTTCCGTGGAGCGTCTGCTTCCTAAGGTGCAGAACACGGCGGTGATTCTATACATTATGTATATCGTGCTCACCGTTTTGGAGCTTCTGCTTCTGCTTCTGGGAAAAATGCCTCTGTTCGACGCCCTTTGCACCGCATTCGGCACGGCAGGCACCGGCGGCTTCGGCGTAAGGAATGACAGTATTGCAGGCTATTCTGCTTATATTCAATGGGTTGTTGCCATCTTTATGATGCTTTTCGGCGTAAACTTCAGCGCATATTTTCTTTTGTACCTGAAGAAGTTTACCAAAGCCTTCCGCCATGAAGAGGTGCGGTATTATTTTATGATTATCGCCATCACAACGCTGATCATTTTCATAAACACTTGGGGAAACGGTTTAGGCTTTGAGCCCACGCTCCGTCACGCCTTTTTCCAGGTGTCCTCCATTATCACCACCACCGGCTTTGTCACAACGGACTATAACCTGTGGCCCACGCTTTCTAAAGTTGTGCTGGTCACCATTATGTTTATCGGTTCCTGCGCAGGCTCTACCGGCGGCGGTATAAAGGTGTCCCGTATCACAACATTGGTAAAAACCGTTCGCAAGGAGCTGCAGATTTATGTGCACCCCGGCAGCGTGAAGAAAATCAAGTCGGAGGGCAAGGTGGTAAACCACGAAGTCATCCGTTCTATCAATGTATTTTTCATTGCGTATATCCTGCTTCTGGCGTTTTCGGTGCTGGTTCTTTCTTTTGAAAATCGCGACCCGGTCACAACCTTTACCTCTGCTGTTGCCTGCATCAGCAATGTCGGTCCCGGTCTTGCAGAAGTGGGCCCCACGGGGAACTTTGCCTTTTATTCGCCCATATCCAAGCTGGTGCTGATTTTTGACATGTTGGCAGGGCGTCTGGAAATATACCCCATGCTGATGCTTTTGAATCTCGGCATGTGGAAATCGGCATTAAAGCCTGCCGTTCGCAGAAGAATACGGAAAATGGAAAAACAGGGATAAGACGATGAAACAGAAAATTACGGAATTTATATATGCTCACAGAGACGAAATGGTGGAAACCTTAAAAGCTTTGGTAAAAATCCCCTCGGTGCAGAGCGAAAAAGAAGAAGACGCACCCTATGGAAAAGAGTGTGCAGCGCTTCTTGACGCCGTATCAAGGCTTTATGAGGAAAGCGGATTTCCCACCAAAAGGCAGAAAGAAAACATGTATAGCCTGGCATACCTTCCGGGAGGGAAGCGCACCATCGGTGTGTTTGCCCATGGCGATGTGGTTCCCGTGGGGGACGACTGGACGGTGACCAAGCCCTTTGAACCGATCGAAAAGGACGGCTTTTTGTTCGGCCGCGGCGTGCGGGATAATAAATCCGGTATCGTGGCAACGCTGTTTGCCCTGCGCGCTGTCCGGGAGCTTTCCCTTCCGTTTTCATCCACGGTGATGGCGTTTACAGGCTCCAACGAGGAAAGCGGCATGGCGGATGTAAGAAGGTTTGCCATCGAGGAGCCTATGCCGGATGTGTCCTTGGTTCCCGATATGAGCTTTCCCCACAGTATGGGCGAAAAGGGCATTATGCGCTTTTTTGCCGTATGTGACGCCCCCCTGACCGTTGTGAAAGAGGCAAACGGCGGCACGGCGTTTAACGTGGTGCTGGATCAGGCGATTGTGCGTTTGGCGCCTCATGAGGATTTAGCGGAAGAAATCAGAAATCTTATCGCAGGCAATCCCGATGTTACATTGGAGGAGACGGAAGACGAGTTGGTACTGCGTGCGACGGGCGTTTCTGCCCACGCGGCTGTGCCGGATGGCTCGGTGAATGCGGCGTATTTAGCATTCACGGCTTTGGCAAACTGCGCAAATATTCCGGAAAGAGACCGTGAAATTTTAACCACGGCATCCATGCTTTTATCCACCTGCCACGGCGAAAGCTTCGGCGTGGGATTTTCAGATTCTGCCTTCGGGCCCTTAACCTGCGCCAACGGCATCGTGAAAATGGAGGAAGGACGCCTTTTCTTAAGCTTCGATATCCGCTACGGCACGGAAGGAAACGGCGAGGAGATCCAGACAAAAATCCGCCGTATGCTGGCGATGCAGGGCTGGCATGTGGAGGAGATGGACGATCGTCCCGGATACCGCCACGCAGAAAACGATAAGGTTTGTAAGCTCCTGCAGAATGTGTGCAAGCAATTTGAGCGGGCAAACCAAACCACCTATTTTGCCGGAGGCGGCACCTATGCAAGACATTTAAAAAATGCCTACGGCACAGGCTCTGCCACGGAAAGCGGCAAAGAAAAGCCTAACCTTCCCGAAGGACACGGCGCCGTGCACCAGTGCGATGAATATATGGATGTAGAAGGCCTGATGGAAGGCACCGTGATTTTAACCATGATGCTTCTGGCTTTGGATAACGAATAACAGACGATTCCGTCCAGTCCAAAGGAGCTGTAGCATTTTGCTACAGCTCCTTTTTGTATGCCCTCGCGCCGTATTTTTCTGTTGTGTCCCGAATAGAATGAAAGAGAAAAAAGGAGGCGTAATTTATGTTTTTGGTTCTGAAAAAACGAAGGATAATCCTGGGCGGAATCTGCCTGCTTCTGGCTGTGGGGCTGACAGGGGCGGTTTGCGGAATGGCAGGAAACGAAAAAACATTTTTGCCCAACGAGGGCAAGGTTTTTGTGATTGATGCAGGGCATCCTGCAAAGAGATAATACTATAGGGGAATTCCGTTGACAAGGCATGTTACATATGCTACAATATAATAGAATAGATATATCCATAAAAACTTTTAGATAAAGTGAAGTGAAATGTATGGAACAAAAGTACAAATACAAGGCGTTTATCAGCTACCGTCACAATGAGCGCGATCGCGCGGTGGCAGAGGAGCTGCAGAAAATGCTGGAACGGTATAAGCCACCGAAATCGGAACGAAAGGGCGGCTTTGAAAAGTGGCGGGTGTTCCGCGATGAAACCGAGCTCAATACCAGCCATAGCCTGAGTGAGGAAATCAAAGAGGCGCTGATGCATTCGGAATACCTGATTACCGTATGCTCCGAGGACTATAATCAGTCCAAATGGTGCCTGGAGGAGCTGCGCCAATTTAAGGCGATTCACGGAGGCAGTAACGATAAAATCATCGCTGTTTTGTCGGATGGCTCACCCGATGCGTCGTTTCCCGAAGAACTCCGGATAGAAACGGTTGCCGAGGAGAATGAAGAGGGTGTTGTGACATATCATGAGCGTCAGGTAACACCCCTTGCGGCAAACATGAGAGCGGAAACCGCCAAAGAGCGCACCAAGCTTATGAAAACGGAATTTCTGCGCGTTGCCGCACCTCTTCTGGGAAGCAATTACGACACATTGTATCAGAGATGGCAGAGAAGAAAAATCAGAAATATTTTAGCCGTCGGCGGAACGGTGTTAGCCATTCTCCTTGCTTTCTCCATCGTCAGCGGAACGCTTCTTTATAAAATCAGCACCCAGCAGGAGGAGATTGTCCGCCAGTCGGAAATTGCCATTGCCAACGAACAAATCGCAAAGGAAAATGAAGAGCAGGCAAAGAAAAACGAGGAAATTGCCAAAGAAAACGAAACCAGAGCACAGGAAAATGCAAATCGGGCAGAAGAAAATGCCGATCGTGCAGAGGCAAATTTTAAGCAGGCAAAGAAAAATGAAAAGAAGGCCACGGCGAATGCAGAAGAAGCACGGGAAAATGCCCGTCAGGCAGAAGAAAACGAAAAAATAGCCAAGGAAAATGCCAAGCGTGCGGAAGAAAATTTTGCCATTGCCAAGGAAAACGAGAGCCGTGCCAATGCCAATGCAAAAGCGGCAAATGAGGAGCGGGACCGTGCCAATACGGAAAACAGAAACACCCGTATCAAAAACGCAGAAATTCTCACCACCCAGGCGGAAATGTATCTGGAAAACGGCGAAATTGTGTCATCGCTTCAAACAGCAAAACAGGCCATGCCCATCGGCGAAAACAAAGACCTTCCCCAAAACCCTGCCGCCGAAAAGGTGATGTGTGAAGCGATGAATCTGTATGGAGAGCCGGAAGACAAAGTACGGGATATTTTATACCGTCAGGAGCTTTCTGCCAATATCGAAAAATTGAAATATTCATCAGACGGCACACGTCTGATGGTATATACCTACGACGGAAACATTCACATTATCAACACCGAAACCCAGAAAATCATTCGCACCGTGTATCGGAGAGAATACACGGAAGAAAATGGCTTTGCGGTCTTAAACGTGCAGGTGGATCAGAATACCGGCTATGTTTTGATGTCCGACTGCCTGTTATCCTTAAACCTCACCGACGGAACGGTGAACTGGCGATTTGCATCGCCCGATAGTC
>JAFQLU010000066.1 GCA_017396465.1 Clostridia bacterium
GTGCCATCCTGCGAAGGTGCGTAAATCACGAAGCTTGCTTTCTGAGATGCAGGTGTTTTGTCCGGCTTAATCCAAACGGAGATGTCGTAGGAATTGCCTGTTGCTGTCCGCAGAGGGAACTGCACTCTGCCGTAGCTTGCGGTTGTTTTAAAATGAACAGCCCCCTGGCTATCGTGCAGGGTATCTGTACCTGACCATGTTACTGTACTGTTGACAGTTTTTCCGTAATTTGGGTACCAGCCGTCTTCAAAATCCATGGCAAGATATTCCGCCATTTCTGCTTCCGGTAACGCCATCAAGTTGTCCATCAGGAATTCAAAGGTGTATGATGTGAAAAAGAGCATGGATGTTTTCTTCTCACCGATTTCTGCAATCTTACCGCTTCCGATGCGAATCTCAACGGTCGCAATTTCAGCAGACGGTGTAAATGTTGCCGTGCAATGCGCCCAATCTGTTTTGGATAAGGCTTTATCTGTGGTTGCCTGCACAACGGTTTCCGTTCCTGCTGCATTTTTCAACACAAAAGACACCGTTGTCGGGATGGTGGTGGAACAGGTTGTCAGCTTCACATCTACTGAAAGAGTGTAGGCTTTGCCTACCGTCGGTGTAAATGCAAAGGATGCCGCACCTAAGTCCGTAATGGACGCCATAGCACCTTTGTTGATATACGTCTTAAGAGCATTCCCACTTCCGTCTGCACCGCCCGATGCTTTGGAAATCGTTGCGGTATTCACCGTGATCCAGGTTGTGGTATCATCTGTTTCAAATGTCGCATTCACAAAGGATGTATCTGCTGCAAATGCAGTAAGGGGAATCGCGGGTAAAACTGTTATCAGCATCAAAACTGACAAAAATAACGCACAAACTTTTTTCATATTTTCCTCTCCCTCTTTATATTTTTATATGCATTTCTCCTATGATACAGTATATCACAAAGAAGGCCAATATTCAATCTTTTTATATGTATTTTCCACAAAAAATTCCGGGCTGCTAAAAAGCAGCCCGGAAAAATTATATTTTGATTGATTTAGTTTGCAGGATATAATACTGCATTTGCATAAATAGATTCACCGGCATCGGCAATGGATGTACCTTCCCATACAAACAGCCTTGCATGTGTTGCGGTTAAATCTTCTACACCTGCTAAGGATGCGCTTACCTTAATGGGTGCAGGTTCGCCCACAACAACAGTCTGCGCTTTTTCAGCCATACCGATTAATGTGTTGTTTTCATCGTATACAGCCAGGATTGCAACCACATTCTGGTCGCCACGGGACAGCATATTGGTTTCAAAGTAAACCTGTGCGGCAACTTCACCGTTTTCTTCATCCCATTTTGTGATTTCAGGTGTAACAACAAAGGCTTTCTTTACTTTGCCCATTTCAACAGGCAGAATGTCACCCACTTCGTATTTCACTTTACCGTCTGCTGTGTCTACCATATCTACAGGCAGAATTTCAGCTTTTAAGGTTTTACCGACTGCAAAGGAAGGAACGATGTATTTTGCAAAGCCGTAGTCTGCAATCACATGGTCAATGATACCGAAGTTTTTGCCGTCTTCGGAAGCTAAAATACGGATTACGGACTCGCCTTCCATATTGTCCACTTCGCTGATGAAATTATATTCAAATGTAACCTCTGCGCCTTCTACAAAGCCGTCGGGCGCGTCAACGCCGATCAGCTCTGCTTTCGGGTAAGGGTATGCTTCTTCGGGAACTAAAGTTGCCGCGTCTACCATCTGAAGATCGTCAATCAGGTATTTTGTGCCGGCTTTATTTCCGTCAACTTCAAAGTAGAGGAAAGGTGTTCTGGGAAGCACCTTACTGTCTGCTGTGCTTTTTGCCACGTATTCGGGACTGAAGTCTGCTTCAAATTTCTGCCACTGATTGGTCAGCATCCAGTTATCGCCGATTTTTTCATAATCCGGAACATTATAAACATCCTGTGTTAAAACGGTGTCTACCTTTCTGTCCAGAACTAAGGACATCGGCACTTCTTCGCCATCAGCCAAATCTGCGCCCTTTGCCCAGAAGGAGATATGATAATCAATTTTCTGATCAAATTTGATACCCTGATAGGTGTGACCACCGTCGCTGCCTACAGTTACTTCCATACTCTTGGTGGAGGTTACGGTTTCATCGTCATCTACGGTACGAACATCGTTGGAAACCTTGGATGTTGCCCCTTTGTCCAGCCAACCAAACACATTGGATTCTTTGGATATGCCGGAGCCGTCTTCCTTCTGATAGTACCAGACGGGAGCTTTTTCGCTTTCAAAGTCTGCATTTGCGATGAGACCCATATCCTGAACAAAGAAGTCGTCAATCAGACATACAACGCCTTCTTCACCCTCTTCGATTTTTTTGCCGGGGTTTGCTGCAGCAACGCTGGAAAGCGCGCTGCGGTTACCAAGACGGAAACCAATCATCGGTTTATAATCATCAAAGGTTTTTACATCAAACTTCTGATAGATTTCAATATAATACCATTTATTCTGTTCTATGAAGCTGCCTGTGAAATATGCAGGATAGGAAACGCCTTTCGTTACGTTTTCTTTATCGGTTCTGGTGTGGAGCCATGTAATCATCTGCGCACGGCTCTTGCTACCGTTGTATTCACACAAATCGTCTGTTCTTTTAATCCACGCGGAAATTTTGTACAGGTGATTGTATTCCATCGCACCGTTTACGGTTACTTCATTGAACTGGTCTACCGCTGCATTGTTCTGCAGAACCTTGCCACGTTCGGGATCGTTAACGATGGTTTTTGTACCGCCACCGCCTAAACCGGTCATATTTCCGTCCTCAAAGTCGTATGCAACTGTGTAGCTGTCATCGTATTTGCCTTCTTCTGCGACTTCTTTAGGAGTCGCAGGTTCGATCACAACATCGTCTAAGTCATAGTAAACGGCAAAGTTGTTATCATTTTTATATTTGTCTGTTGCCTTCAATGTCATATATAAGGTGGAGCTTGTGCTGCCCAGACGAGGACAGATTTTAACCTGTGCATCCGGATTGATGGGATTCTGCTTCGCGCCTGCACCTTCGTCTGTTGCATAACCGTCCCAGAGGAACTCCGTGGATACATAACACCATTCGTTGGGCTTCACATCGCCTTGTAAGCTTACACTCTTATAGGCCGATTTGCCGGATACGGCAGACTGTGTGTAAACAATGGTGGAAAAAGATGCTTTTTTCCCTTCAAAATCGTCCAGATTTACGCGTACCCAGAAACCGAGACGGTATGTTCTGCCAATCGCCAGGGGGCGACTGAGCACAATGTTCGGATTACCCCAGTTTACATTATCTTTCAGACTCAGACAACCCAATGTGCCGTTTGCACCTTCCGCTTTCCAAGCCGCAGAAAGACCAACTACCGTGCCGGTTGCCTGCAGTTCTGCTACGTTATCTTTGTCTTCAAAGTCCAGGCTCAGGTAGGGATACCCTTCATACAGATTTGCGCTTGCCGGAACACAGCACAGCACAGAAACCAGCATGGTCAGAGCCATGATGAGTGACAGGATTTTTTTCATTGTTTTGTCCTCCTTGAAAATCTTTTCTTTTATACCCTGATATCATCATTCTTCTCTCTTGAAAATGATGATATCAATGCATAAACATTATTATAATCAGTTTCCCCTGCACCGCAAAAGCGGTGCAGGAAAAACATAAAAACTTATTCAGCAGGATAAGAAATTGCGCCGGTGTAAATCTTTTCACCTGCATCGTCTAAGGATGTACCGCTCCAAACAAAGAGCTTTGCATTGGTGCCGGTGATATCTTCAACACCCTTTATAGATGCGCTGACAAGAACGGTTGCAGGCTTGCCTGCTTCCACCAGCTTCGGTACGGCTTCCGTTCCGATTAAGGTGTTGTTGTCATCATATACAGCTAAGATAACAACCACATTCTGGTCCCCTGCAGAGAGCAGGTTCTGTTCCATATAAACACTTGCGGAAATTTCGCCGTTTGCAGCATCCCACTTGGTGAACTGAGGTTCAATCTTGGTTGCAACATCTACAACGCCTAATTCTGCTGTGTAGATAATACCCATCTGTGAGGATTCGCCGTCATCGCTTAAATCCATAGGCAGGATTTCCAGCTTCAGCTGTTTGCCCACAGCGTTTGAAGGAATTGTTACTTTGGCAAAACCGTAGTCTGCAACAACCTGACGGATGATACCCCAGTTTTTGCCGTCTTCCGACATGGACATACGAACGATGGAATCGCCTTCCATTTTTTCTGTTTCGCTGATCATTTCGTATACAATCTGAAGCTCTGCAGTTTCAACGATACCGTCTTCGCTGCTGATTTCAGCAGTGTTGATATAAGGATAGGGATAACGGTTATCGGGAGCTACATAATTGCTGTCCACGATTACAAAATCATCCACTATGAATTCTGTACCTGCTTTGTTGCCGTCCACATCGATATACATCATCGGCATTCTGGGAACGAAGTTCTGCGATGCAGGAGCAGATTTTGCTTCGTATGCATAATCGAATGTGTATTCGTATTTCTGCCATTCGTTGGTCAGGTCCCAACCTGCGCCGATGGTTTCGTAATCAGGAACATCATAAACATCCTGCGCCATAACGGTTTTTACTTTTCTGTCAAAAGCAATGTCCATGGGCTTTGTTTCGCCGTCTGCCAGGTTTTTGCCTTTCGCCCAGAAAGAAACGGTGTAGGACTTGTTGTTTTCTAAGTTGATGCCCTGATATACTTTACCGCCATTTGCATTGATTTTTACGTTCATGCTCTTGGTGGATTCAGAATCTGCAGGAACGTCGGTAACCGAAGTTGCCGTTGCATCCGTTGTGCGCCATGCAAATACAGAATCGTTCACACGGGACGCTTTGTCTTTTTCGCCGATAACATAAACGGTTCTCTCTGCAGTTTCCATGTCGCCGTTTGCCACAATACCCAAATCCTGAATGAGGAAATCGTCTACGTAAACTTCAACGCCTTCCTGACCGATCTGACCGTCTCCCACTTCATTGACAGATGCCTTGGAGTTACCGATACGAAGACCGGCTTCCGGATGGAAATTGTCGAAAGTTCTTGCTTCGTATTTGATGTACCATTCATGGTAGAACCATTTGTTCTGCTGGTCGATTCTCTGTTTGGAACCATCGGTAGGATATTTGGTTCCGGATGCTACGTTTGTGTAGTCCACACGGTCAACCGGGTTTCCAATTAAAGCAACCTGTGTGGTGTCGCCATCGAATACAGTGTAATCATCCAGACGCTTCAGCCATGCAGAGATTTTGTAGGTATGGTTAATTTTAACTTTCCCTGCTGCGGTAATGGTTGCAAAGCTATTTTTGCCGCTTTTCCATTTACCGTGACCAACCTTGCCGCGTTCAGGGTCTGTTACAACGCCTGACAAGCCTTGTAGTCCGGCAGTTGTGCCGTCTTCAAAGGTTGCCGCCAGCGTGTAATCGTCACCATACGCAGGACCTGCAGCTTTTTCGATAACAGGTTCTAAAACGATATCGTCCAAATCGAAATGGATATCGGGTTTTCCGTCTAATTTCATACGGAATGTGGTACCGTCACCCTTACCGCTGTCGAAACGAACACCTAAGCGCATGTCTGCGTCAGGATCGATATCTTTGGTTTTATAGCCATCATTTTCATCCTGGGCCTTGCCGTCCCAGGGGAAGGTTGTTTCACAGAGTGTCCACTCGCCTGTTTTCATTTCTGTGGGTGTTACCAGAACCTGTTTTACACCGCCGTTTCCATTTGCCATTTTGGTGTAGATTAAGTATCTGATACCAACTTTATCTTTGTAATCCTCCGGAATCGTATCGTTCAGACGAACCCACGCGGAAACGCGGTATGTCTGACCGACTACCAGAGGCTGGCCAAGATAAAAATCTTCCCAGGAATAATCGGCAAAGTCAACCAGCGATAAGCAGCCGTTCGTTCCGTTTGCTCCGCCGGCTTTCCACGCGGGGCGCATTCTGTTTCCGACAACCTGCGCCGCCTGCATATCTGCTACATTGTTTTCTTCAAAGTCCAGGCTCAGATAGGGGTACGTCTCAGAAAGATGTGCCTCAGCCGGAACAAAGCAGAAAACGGAGAGCAGAACAGTAATTACTAAAGTGATAGATAAAAACTTTTTCACGTAAAGTTAGCCTCCTTATTTCACAACAACACGGAAGGTATGTTCATCGTAATGCACGACTTCACCGTTCACCCGTTTCACGATATTGAATGTAATCCATGCCGTACCTGCAGAATGTCCGGTTACCTCCGTTGTGGTTGCGGTTGCAATGTCCGGTCTGGAGGATTCTACTGTGATTTCGTAATCCGAAATGTCGCAGTAACGGTTTTTGCTGGAAATACCATTGTATTCCAGGGGATGCGTATCGCCAATGCCTACCTCAAAGAGTCTGGGAATACGGATGGTCTGCAGACCAAAATCGAAGCGGTTCTGATATTCTCTTTCAATACCTGCCTCTTCAATAATCTTCAGAGCCTCTTCCGGCCACTGTGCATTGGGGTATACATGCGGTTCCACATATTCAATATCGGTACCGTTTTCACGGTATCCGTATGTTGTACTGAAGTTGTTTTCAAGCCAGATGTTCATAATGCTGGTGGTCCAGATATGGAGCCAGATTGCGCCTGATGTAGAGTTTTCCGTGCCGTAGTGCACAGGATAGTTGTGCATATCACATACGTTTTCGGAAATTTTCCAGCCGGTGGAGCCTTCATCGGGATAAATTGCGCCGTAGTGGTTGGCAATGTCCACAAAATAGTTTCCACGCAGATGGTTGGGATTTTCCTCTGTACCGCCGGTGTTACCTAATGTATAGATACCGCCGCCGTCATACAGGCTCCAGTTCATGAAATCATGGATATAGTTCTTTTCAATCACAAAGTTTTCGGTTCCCGAAGGAGCTGTTGATCCCCAACCCCAGCCGGTGTGCATGCCGCTGTAAGGTCCGTCGGACAGGTCATTGTTGCGGATAACCGTGTTTTTCGGGAAACCTGCACCAATTGCCGCCGCGGACTTATATTCGGTACCAATTTTGTGAATATAGTTATTTGCTATCACGTTATCGGTGATAAAATGTTTTTCTTCTGTGGGGTAGCGCACGGAAATGCCATCGTTGGATTGCACTTCACCTAAGTTGATTGCACCGCCCGCCAGCTCATAAAATTCGTTACCGATGACATTACAATGCTGAATCGCACCGGTCATTTTAAGAGCCATAGAGCCGATTTTGGAAAAGTCGCAGTTGTCAAAGGTGATGTTGTGTGCGTTATGAAGCTCAACAGCCGCATCCATCAGCTGTCCGCCGTTATCCGTACGGGTGTATGTTGCATTCTGGCCGTTGATAAACGCACGGTTTTCCGTGGGAAGATTCCATGTGGAATATTCAAAATCAATGTTCTTGAAAGTGATATTCTTCACAGGTGCATCCGCTGTACCAACCATGGTAACCAGCTTTTCCACACCGGGAATCACCACATCTGCGGTTTTCATATCTTCAAAGTATCTCGGCTTATAATAGATGTAGTTTTTGTGGGTATCTAAATACCACTCGCCTTCTTCGTCCAAAAGCTCGTATGCATTTTCCACGAAAACAGGGAGTCTTGCCGGCGTGTTACATCTTGCGATACCGCCCCATTTTCCTTGATTATCCGTAAAACCGAAGTGTGCCAGACCGTCTTCCGTTGCTGTGATGGTATCCACCGTTACGAACTGGTGACGCCAGTTCTGGGTGAAATACATTTCCAGCTCATTGGGATACTGATAGCTTAAGAAGGATGTGTCTGTACTGGTCAGTCCCAAATTATAGAATTCAGCCGATGCTCCGCCCTGGTCCAGATTCACAAAAGGAACTGCTCCTTCCGGGCTTCTTGCGCGGGTGGCTTTGATTCCGTTTACATAGAGCTGACGCGTCGCGGTTCCCGCAGGAACAGATGCTCTGTAAATATTTTTCTTGCTGTCATACAGCTTAAAGCCTGTGATATGCTTTGCACCTGTGATTTTTGCTCTATCGGAATTTAAAGACGTATAAATCACGTTCTTATTCTCAGAAAAATCACGGGAGGTAATATCCATAGTCGCATAGCTTCCGGGAACATATTCTCCGCCCTTGAACACAACGTAAATATCCGTTTCCTTGGAAAGGGATATACGGTTTCTTAAGCGGTTTCTTGCGTTATTGAGGCTCTTATAGGGAGCGTCAAAGGAACCGTTTGCCGATGTTGCGGTAGAGTTCACATCCACATAGATGAATTCACCGGATGTGGTTTTGCTGAGCTCACTTTCATAAGCAATCGGCTTTAAGGAGTCCGGATTCCATGCATAGAATTTTACTTTTGTTGCACCATCCACTGCAGTTGTTTTCACCTGCCAGGAGGTGTCTTCAAAAGCAGAAACGGTTTTCGGCTCGTTATCTACCTGAAGCAGCGCACCATTTTCATTATACTGCGCCGCATAGGCAATCACCTGCTTGTCTTTCGTTTCGTTCTGATAGGTTACGGTTGCGCTCAGTTCTTTGATATCGTTGTTCCACAGATACTGGTCGCATCGCATAGAAACTGTATCGTCCCATGTGGTTTCATCCAGATAATAGCGCTGCACTTTGGTACAGTTACCATAAGAGTCTGCACCGACAACATCCAGACGAAGCTTCGCATTTTCCGGGAAATTTTTCTTGGAAAACGCAATTCTTCCGTTGTCTGTGTGCCCTTTTGCTAAAAGCACATCGCCGCTTGCCGTTTCGTCAAACAGTCTGTAGAGAAATGTTCCGCTTGTACTCTGGATAAACGACATCTGATACATAACGCCTGCGCTGGTATCAATAGAGCCGTATCCGGTAACCGAAATGGGAAAATCGAAGTTATCTATCTGTTTTAAGGAAACCTCGTCCACCGCATATGTGCAAATTTCCTGACCGGTGCCGGCACGGAACGTCAATGTGGGGAAGGTGCTTTCCTGATACAACTTCTGCAGATAAATTTCGTATTCAAACAACTGCCAGTTTTTGGTCAGAGTCTTGGTTTTTCCCGTCACCGGATAGATATGTTCCCATGTGGGGGTTGCCGGGTCGGTTTGGTTTGAATATGTCAGATAAATCAAAGGAGCCAGACCTACTGCCTCGTCGCTGGTCGCTTTGGACCAGTAAGTCAGCCTATATTTTTTATAATACTGGAAATTGATTGCAGAAATGGTTTTTCCCGAGCCCCATGCTTTTACGGTGCTGATATTCATGGAACCTTCTGTTCCGTTTGCACCGTCTGCCAGCCAGGAAATTTTTCCGCTACTTTGATTTGTCCAGTATGTTTTCATGCTTTCTTCCGAAGCAAAATCACCGCCGATAAGGAGTTCGGACTCATCCGGCAGATTCTGCACTTCGGGGTACACCAAGACCTCGTCTATGGCACATGCATGGATGCCGCTTTCCATATCCTGTTTTGGGATACCGCTACCGATACGCAGTTCAAATGTTCCGTCGGGATAAACCGGCACTCTTTTGTAGGTTCCGCCGGAATTGTTTCCGGCTAAACCGTCACACTGAAAGGTTCCGGTAAGTTCAATCCACTTACCTGCCACAATGGGCTCATGCGTAGATTTAAACTCATTCCACGCCGTTGCACCGGTTTCCACCGTGGGGTTGTAGAACAGGAAGTTCAAGGTCTGCGTTTTCGGCATTTCGTCGAACTTCACCCACATGGAAATGTGGTATGTATTCCCTGCAACGGTTCTGATGGGGAACTTCGGTGCTACGTAGTTTGTAGTTGTAGTATATTGAAGTGCACCCTTTCCGCCGTTTGCGCCGTCTTCCAGCCAGCTTTTTGTGCAGTTTGATGTGTTCACATTCACATTTTCCAAACCGTTTTCAAAGCTCTGCGCAATATACTGCGGAGAAGGAAGTCTTGAAACAGCAGCCGTGGCAGCTGCCGCGCTAAAGCACGGCAGCATTGCCAGGATGATTGCAAATGCCAGAGAGATGGATAAACTTTTTTTCATATATTCTCTCCTTCAAACATCGGGATGAATTATTCAGCGTCGTATGTTTTTCCGCTGAAAGGATACAGTGTGAAGCTACCTTGCTTGTTGGATTCGGAGTAAATACCGAATAAGCCTTCACCGGAGATGTAACCTTCTGCATTATCCACAAAGTCGAAGATTGGCTTATCGTTGATAATCAGAACCAGTCTGGTACCGTTTTCTTCGTCCAGAGCACCAACGGTGATACTGTAAACCTTACCGTATTCGAAGAGCTGACCGCTGCCGTCTTCCAACTTGTTGGGATAGCCGGGACCGCCAACGGGGCTAAAGGATGCGTCACCAAAGATCATGGTACGCTTACCGTTGTTAAATCTCTGTACTTCGATAATATCTTTCTTGAAGCCCATCATGTAGCAATCGGAGCTTGTGTAGTCTTCCATGGGACGTGCATTTCTGATTGCCAAGGACGGCCAGCTGTAACCTTCAGGATCGATTCTCATATCGAAGCTGATCAGTTCGTTACCGATGCGTGTGTTATAGTATGCAGGCTGTGCACCCTTAACCTTCATACCGCCGTTTTCTGCAGCAGATGTGGAGTGGTTCCAACGGCTGGGTGTGAAGAAGTCTGCGCCCATCTTTCTGCTGTTTTCTAAGTGCTTGATACTGTCTTCTGTTACATAAGAGATAACAGATACAGGATAATGTTTCTCTAAGGATACGCCATCAGCTGTGTAGATAGCGTGTACCATTGTGGAGCCCTTTGTAAGACCCTTAACTTTACCGTCGTTGGATACAGATACGATAGACGGATCGTCTACGCTGTATTCAGCTTCATCGATGGTTACAACGTTACCGAAGCGTGTTTTACCTTCCGCAGCAATGGTAACTTCATAGCCTGCTAAAACATTCAGAGAAGATACGTTGGATGTGATTTCCACAACAGAGTCATCACAAACGATGTCGATGTATTTTCTTCTGATAACGTCGTTATCTAAGTATTCCACATAGATTGCAGCTTTACCTGCGCCAACGCCTGTTACCAGACCGTTTTCGTCAACAACTGCAACATTTGTGTTTGTGGAATAGAAATCCAGTTCAGAATAAGGAATCTTCACTTCGTTCAGCTTACGCATGTAACCAACAACGTCCATCTGAACAGAGTCGCCCTTCTTCAGGAAGTATTTCTTCTCTTCGTTTAAGATTCTCAGACGCTGGATGCTATCGGGATATTTTTCAAGATACTGCGGCTCTAAGCCTGCTGCGTCCATAATTACCTGCGCTTCTTCCGGCCACTGAGCATCTTCAAATACCTGCGCATTTTCAAACTTGTTGTTGGGAGAGTTGTTCAGGTATCTTTCTGTGGTAGAATAGTTGTCATGGATATAGTTGTTTACGATGGTGTTGATGTGGATGTGCAGCCATCTGGTATCCATGGCATTCTGTTTTCTGGGCCATTCTTTGATTTCTTTTAAGTCTACTACGTTACCTGTGATTTCCCAGAAGGTGGAACCTTCATCGGGGTATGCACAACCGTAGGAGTTTCTGTGGTTTTCGAAGTAGTTGTAGTTCAGTTCGTTGTAGTCACCCTCGCTACCGCCTGTTGCACCCAGCAGATATACGCTACCTGCGTCGTATACATAGGAGTCGGAGGTGTCATGAACGTAGTTATAGTTGATATCCAAGTTTCTGGTACCGGTACCCTGAGAAGCGTAACCTGCCCAGCCCCAACCTACATGCATACCAGAGTAAGGTACGTTGTAGATTTCGTTGTGGAATACCTGGCTGTTCTGCAGCCAAGAAATATTGATACCAACGGAAGAACCGTAGTCTACACCAACGTCGTGGATGTAGTTGTTCATGATTACGTTATCATTCTTGAAGTTTTCCGCTTCCTTGGGGTTTACGTACTTATTGTAATTCGCCTGTTCAGGACCCTGCGCAACACCGATGTTCAAACCGGAACCGGACACATCATAGATGTGGTTACCGATAACATTGCAGTGCTGGAAGATTTCTCTGAAGTTGATACCTGCAGCGCCCAGCTTGGAGAAGGTACAATCCTTGATGTCGATGTATGCAGCGTCTGCCACGATAACAGCACCGTCTTCCTTCTGACCTGTGAGTCTGCCGTCGCCCTTGTAGCCGGAGAGGTGGTTACCCTGACCGTCTGTGTAAGCGTTGTCCGCTGTAGAGGGCCACAGCCATGTGAAGTATTCAACTGCCAGATTTTCAAACTTTAAGTTGTGAATTTTATCTTTCGAAGAGTTACCTGCAATAATCATCGCATGTTCGCCTGTTGCAACGTATGCCTTCATTGTTTCAGGATTTTCATAATCTCTGGGCATGTAGTACAAGTAGCCGTCTACCTTGTTCATGTACCATTCGCCCTTGGAGTCTAACAGCTCGTATGCATTTTCAATGTATGCAGGATAAGACCAGGGGGTGTTATCCGATGTGTTGGGAGCCCACTGTGTCTGGTTCATAATGAACTTAACCTTGCCGTCTTCTGTTTCTTCAACAGACTGCAGATGACATCTGGGGTTGGTCCACTGTTCAAAGTATACAAACTCGATGTCTTCGATGTTCTGGTAGTTTAAGAACTCAACATCATCACTGATGTACCAGCCTTCGCCCTGAGATTTTGTTGCGTTTGTCAGTGCGCAGTCTGCGTCAGCAACGTCGATAACAGATCTTGCACGCACACCGCGGATACCGTCGATGTATACCTGACGGGTTTCTGTGCCTACGCCGATGTAGGTTCTGTAGATATTCTTATCTTCATCATACAGCTGGAAGTCGCCGTATGCTTTGGAGGAGGACAGCACGGGCTGCTCTTCTCCCATGGAGGTGTAGATAACACTCCAGCCGTTGTTACCGGAGTCTTCCACGCCAAACTGGATAGGTTTATTTACAACGTATAAACCTTCCTTAATATACACGAAGATATGGTTCTGCATATCCTTAAGGTAAGGACGAACCATTTTTCTTGCAGCGTCGATGGTCTTTAAAGGAGCTTCGATAGAACCGTCGTTCTTATCGTTACCCTTTTCAGCGTCTACATAAACTGCAAATTTGCTATTAAGCTCAACTGTTCTGTACAGCATGGTAGCTGCTTCTGCTCTTGTGATGCTCTTCGCAGGACCGAAGGAGCCGTCGGGATAACCCTTTAAGATACCGTAGTTTACTGCATCGTAAACAGCTTCTTTTGCCCATGCTGTGATTACGCTGTCATCCGCAAAAACATTACCCTTGCTTTCGGGAGCTTCGTTTTTCAGCTTTGCAACGCCTGCAAACAGAGTTGCAGCTTCTTCTCTTGTGATAGCGTCGTTGGGTCTGAATTTGCCGCCGATGGTCATGACAGGGTCAATCAGACCGATATCCACAGCTGTCTGCAGGTTGTTTGCAAACCAGTCTGTGCTCTTCACGTCGGAGAACTGACCTTTGTAAGGTGTTCCATCGATACGGAGGAGATTCATAGCCATGGTCATAGCTTCTGCGCGTGTTACGTTGTTTTCAGGAGCATAGATGCTGTTGCCCATACCCTGAACGTAGTTTGCAGCTGCTAAGGTGTTGATAGTGGTTTCTGCCCAGTGACCGGTTGTGTCTGCAAAGGATGCAGTTTTAACGGGCTGGGGTGTTGCTAAACCGGAATCTGCAGGAATCACAACCTGTTCCTTCGCGCCGGAGAACTTCTGGATTGTAGATGTCCAGTCGTATTCCACCATACCACGAGGTTTGATTTCGATTTCGTCTAAGTAATATGTTGTGGCCTGGTCACCACTACCGCGACGAACGTTGAACAGACGGATAGCGCCTGTTGCAGCTTCGCCCTTGTAGTTCAGACCGTCACAGACATAAGTACAGGTGTACTTTTTCCAGTCGGGTGTGTAAGAATCATTTAAGATGGTGTTATCCCAGCCGGAATCCATCATGGGGATAAATTCCAATCTGTCTGTAGCGCCATCTACTCTTGCATAGAAAGAAATGTCATAGGTTTCGCCTGCAACATAGGGAACGCTGATATATGCATAACCCCATGCAGAGGTTACATTTACCTGCACACTACCTTTTGCTTTGGTTGCACCGTCAGAGTTCCATTTTACATTCGCGCCGCTTAAACCGAAATGCTTCAGGTCTGCCTCGGAATTGAAGCTACCGAACTGTGCGATGTTGGTACCGCTACCACCCTGTTCGGGGTTTTCTGTTCTCTTGATAGCAAGAACCTGGATGCTGCTCAGCAGCATAGCCATTGCCAGAATAAAACAAGATAAACGTTTTTTCATTATTTAGCACCTCCAACTGCATTCAGCACCTCATAGACAACCTTTGCAGCCTGGGCACGTGTTACTGTGCCTTTGGGAGAGAAGCAATCGTTGCCTGTGCCGTTGATAATACCTGCACCAGAGAGCGCGCCTACAGCTTCTTTTGCATAATCTGCGATATCTGCGTTGTCTGCAAATACACTGCTGTCGCCTGCTACGTCTAAGCCTAACAGACCTGCTACTCTGTACATGATAACTGCCATATCCTGTCTGCTCATGGTGCCTGCAGGATTGAATTCTGTGTCACTCACACCCTTGATGATGCCTGCATGTACAGCGGAAGCAATGTAGCCATAGCTCCATCTGCTATCCTGAACATCGTCAAAGGATGCGGATGCATTCTTATTGTAAATATCTAAAGCTTCTACGATAATTTTTACGAATTCTTCTCTTGTAACGGTGTCGTTGGGATAGAATTTGCCGTCGCCCTTACCGGAAACAACGCCATCTTCTGCCAAAGCTTTGATAGCTGTGGATGCCCAAGCTGCTTCGCCTAAGTCGGAGAAGTTTACAACAACTTTATTGTCAGCAGGTGTTTCAACCGTTGTGGAGCCGGTACCTACGGGGCGTTTAGA
>JAFQLU010000067.1 GCA_017396465.1 Clostridia bacterium
ACGATATGGGACTTTTGTTCGGTCTTTGGTTTGAGCCGGAAATGATTTCCCCCGTGTCGGAACTAAACAAAAAGCACCCTGACTGGTGTATTCATGTAGCAAGACGCCCCAAGAGTCTGGGACGCACCCAGATGATTTTGGATTTATCCCGGAACGATGTTTGTGAATATATTATCGGATTTCTTTCTGATATGCTGGCAAACAACCCTATTTCCTATATCAAGTGGGACTATAACAGAAACTTCACAGAAATCGGCTCCGCCCTTCTTCCGCCAGAGCAGCAAAGCGAAGTGGCGCACCGATATATCCTAGGCTTATATCGCATTTTAGAAACGATTAAGCAGAGATTTCCGCATGTGCTTTTGGAGGGCTGTGCCAGTGGTGGCGGCCGTTTTGATCCCGGTCAGATGCACTATTTTGACCAGTATTGGAACTCGGATAACTCCGATGCCATTGACCGTTTGAAGATTCAGTACGGCACAAGTCTGGTGATGCCGCCCATCATGCAGGGGGCACACGTTTCTAAGTCCCCCCAATATCCGCAGCTGCGCCACACGCCGCATATGACACGCGGCCATGTTGCCATGACGGGACAGTTTGGCTTTGAAGCCGACCTTTCCACCGCAACGGAAGAAGAGCTTGCCGAGATGCGGGAGCAGATTGCTTTGCGGAAAAAGACGGAAAATGTGGTAAACTTCGGCGAAATGTATCGCTTGGATTCGCCTTTTGAAAAGGATTATTCCTCCATCGAATTTTTGTCGGAGGATAAATCCCACGCAGTATTGTTCCATTGCTGCGTTTTAGGACAGCATTGCGGCGCGGCATACTTTGTGAAGATGCAGAATTTAGACCCGGATGCGACCTACGTTTGTGAAGAAACCGGCGTGGAATACAGCGGAAGCGTACTTTGCAATCATGGTGTAATGTTTATGCATAGACAGGATTTTGAAAGCTGGATGCTGAACTTTAAGAAAAAATAAGCAATTTTGTTATAGCGTAGCAAAAAAATCTTTGCTACGCTATACTTATAAAAGAGGTGATGCTTATGCTGATTACAGACAGAGAAAAAATGGATGCTTTTTTGCCCCATACCCGTGTGTGGCAGGGAATACCGTCTATTGAAAAAACAAAAGGCGGAAGATTATTTGCCACCTTTTATTCCGGCGACGTAAAGGAAAATGCAGGAAACTACTGCGTACTTCTTCAAAGTGATGACGACGGAAAAACGTGGATTGACCCGATTGCGGTGGCGTATATAAACGATGATACTGACCGCTGCTATGACCCCTGTTTATGGATAGACCCCTTGGGCAGATTATGGTTTACCTGGGCGGAGCATGGCTCTGCGCGCCGTGTGATGGCGGCGATTTGTCCTGAGCCTGATGCAGATGTACTGGTTTGGAATACACCGATTGAAATCGGTGGAGATGTTATGATGAATAAGCCTATTGTCCTGTCTTCGGGCGAATGGCTGTTTCCCTCGGCAATCTGGGACCCCACCCTGTGGGTAGGCCCTTCGCAGGTGGTGTGCGCCAATAACGCAGAAAAAGGCTCTGCGGTTTATATGACAAAGGATCAGGGAAAAACCTTTTCCCGTTTAGGCGGCGCAGACATTCCCTTCCGCAGCTTCGATGAGCATATGCTTTTGGAAAAGAAAGACGGCACCATCGAGATGTATGTCCGCACGCGGTATGGCATCGGTAAAAGCATTTCTTATGACAGAGGCCGCTCCTGGATTGAGGGGATTGACAGCAAGCTCCATGGCCCATCCTCCCGATTCCATATCCGCAGACTTCGCTCGGGAAATATTCTTCTGATTAACCATTATGCGTTTACCGGCAGAAATAATCTGACGGCGCTGCTTTCCGATGATGACGGTGCGTCTTACCGCTGGCATCTTTTATTAGACACAAGAAACGAAGTGTCTTACCCCGATGTGACGGAGGACGAAAGCGGCAATATTTATGTGATATACGACCGCGAGCGCGGCGCGTTTAAATCCTCTTTAGAGGAAGCCAATGCTTGCGCAAGGGAAATTCTGATGGTGAAAATCACGGAAGAGGATATCAAAAAAGGAAACACCGCGGCGGTTTCTCCCGTGGTGATCAGCAAGCTTTCGCCCTATAGCAGAGAGGATGACCCCTACCGCAAAGAGAGCTGCATGAGCGATGAAGCCTTTATCCACTCCGTGGTTGATTTAGAGGATTCAAACGAAATTCTGCGCAGGCTCTTTGCCCGGTATAACACTTCTTGCGTGAACCTGCACAAGGTGGATATTGAGGCGCTGGACGGTGCGCTGACGGCGTTGGTTTCCGGTGACAGCCGCATCAAAACCGTGGAATACATCGTTTCGCTCCTGAAGCAGAACGGCAGCGGTGAGGCAAGCGACGGCATTTTCACCAGAATGATAGACTATCTGAAAGAAAACCTCACGGTGGAATTTTCGCTGGACGATATGGCGCAGGCACTTTCGGCAAGCAAGTTCTATCTGTGCCACATCTTTAAAGAACGCACCGGAACAACGGTGTATCGCTACATAAGAGCCCAGCGGCTGGCAATGGCAAAGCGGTTGCTGGCAAAAACGGAAAAATCCGTTTCCGATATTGCCATAGAATGCGGCTTTACCGATCATAGCTATTTTACCAAAATATTCCGGGCATCGGAAGGGATCACTCCTTCGGAGTTTCGGGAGAACTATTTAAAAGCATAAATAAAGATACAAGCACCCGAGACAAAAGCTTCGGGTGCTTTTTTGCGCCGCGCAAAAATAAAAATGCATTGGAAGTAAGGCTGGTTTTACGCAAAAATTCACCTTTTGTCACCTTTTGTGGACTTCTGTCACATCGATTTTTGACGAATCCCGTTGGAATCTGTATATTCCTGAAACATCGGTTTATACCTGCTAAATAATTTCCATTTTTTGGTAAAAAAGACTTGAAATATCCAAAAAGCCGTGCTATAATAGGGTATGTTGAAAATTCCAAAAATTACCAATTATTTACCAAAAGTATGACAGGAGGAATCAGAATGAAAATTGTATGCGTGGATGACAACAGAGAAGTTTTGGCAGGGCTCAGTTCCTATCTGGAACGGGAGCAGGATTTAGAGGTTGCAGGCGTGGCGATGGACGGCGAAGAAGGCTATCGGCTGATTTGCGAGAAAAAGCCGGATGTGGCGATTTTAGATATCGTGATGCCGAAAATGGACGGCTTGGCGCTTTTGGAAAAACTGGCGCAGAACCGGGAAACGGCGAATATCTGCTACGTGATGTATAGCGCCATCGGAAACGAAAAGGTGATTCGAAAAGCCATTTCTTTAGGGGCGCACTACTACATTTTAAAGCCCTGCGAGGATTATCGGGTGATTGCGGAGCGCATCCGTCAGGTGTATGCCTTTGCTCACGATATCAGCCTTCCGGCAAACAGCGGCGTGTCTAAGGGCATGCAGGCGGCAGGCGCGGTAACGGAGCAGAATTTAGAAAGCGTAATAACGGAGATTATCCATGATATCGGCGTTCCGGCGCACATCAAGGGGTATCACTATCTGCGGGAAGCCATCGGGCTTTGCATCCGGGATGATGAATTTATCAATTCCATCACGAAAATGCTGTATCCCACCGTTGCCAAAACCTTCTCCACCACCTCATCCCGCGTGGAGCGTGCCATCCGTCACGCCATTGAGGTGGCGTGGAACCGCGGCAGAGAAGAGGTGCTCACCGACATTTTCGGCTACACCATTGATACCAACAAAGGAAAACCAACCAACGGCGAATTTATTGCCATGATTTCCGACTCCATTAAGCTGAAAATGAAGCAGGCAGTGTAAAACCAGAAGTGCCTGCACGTTAAAAACGGCGACATGCCGAAAAATCAAATATGCCCACCCACCGGTCTGCGTGCGATAGCTTTCGAAACCTCCCAAAGTGCACGCAGGCCGTACCTTTTTTTATGGGAACTCGATTGACAGAAACGGCGTATCGTGTTATGATATAAGTAGAACAAAAAATAAAGGTAGTGTCGATCGGCGTACGAAAAAACCGGTATGTGAAAATCTACTGTCACCCTTGACAGTGATGTTAAAATGAAATGGGAGGAAATGATTATGAAAAAAAGAGTGTTGAGCGTTATGCTGGCGTTAGGTGTGGTGCTTTCTTTGGCGGTGCCTGCGCACGCCGTGCCGCCGATTACCATAACGGTAGGCGGGAAAGTGCTTGAAACAGATGTGGATCCCATTATCGTAAGTGACAGAACGATGCTGCCTGTACGCGCCGTGTTTGAGGCGATTGGCGCAAAGGTGGATTTTGTGGCTGAAGAAAGAAAAGTGGTTGCCGCAAAGAAGGACACCGTGGTGGAATTTGTGATTGACAGCAACGTTATGACCATAAACGGCGAAGCGAAAACCATCGATGTGCCGGCACAGATTGTGGAAGACAGAACGCTGGTTCCCGTAAGAGCCTGCGCAGAGAGCTTTGATTTAACCGTGGAGTGGAACGGAAACACCCGCACCGTTAAGGTGAGAAAGCCGGTTTCGCTGATTTCGGAAGACAGCGCAGGCAAGCGCTATGAATATGATGCCAACGGAAATGAAACATATTCCGTGGACGCTGATGGTGATTGGGAAAAGCGTATATATGATGAAAACGGAAATGAAATATATTGCGAAAATTCTTTTGGCGGTTGGTATAAATACGCATATGATACAAGCGGAAATGAAATATCGTACGAAGATTCTGAAGGGAATTGGCGGAAATCCGAATATGACGAAAACGGAAATCCGATATATTACGAAGGGTCCGATGGCAGTTGGTGGAACTA
>JAFQLU010000068.1 GCA_017396465.1 Clostridia bacterium
TCTTCCACCACCTGCGCCGCGGCAGAAGACCAGGGCGAAAGCGTTACGCAGGCTATGCCGATAAGCTTTCCTTCCCTGTCCGTTTCGGCGTATACCGAAGTCGACACCTTTTCTCCCGTTTTCTGCATGATTTCTTCCGAAATCTGCTCCGAAAGCTTCCGCTCCACCTCGTCCATAAGGTATCGGTTTTCTGTCAGGGAAAGCTCCTGAAACTGCAGTTGCTCCGGCAACCACTTTCCCATAGGCGACAACACCGTGCAGGCAACAAAAAGCCCCGACGCCAATCGCACCCATATTCTTTTTTCCGACGGAATAAGCTCCGGCATAAAGGATGCCAGCATCACGGCACCAAACAGTCGAAGAAGATATTCTCTCACACGCCACCTCCCATAAAGCACAGCATGGAAATCGTAATGATAAACATCACCGCCGCCGACAACAGAATTGCCAGAAGACGAAGTATCCCGTTTCCGATTTCCGTTACAATCTGCACCGTTTTTTTCTCTCCGCACAAAGATATGACCACACCTGCCACCTGATAGGACGCCGCAAGTGCGGCAAGCTTTAAAAGGGGCATCACCGCCACAAAACACACGCCCACGATTCCGCCAATGCCAAGAGCGCCGCGAATGGCTTTTGCCCCCATCATTACCGTTTCCAGAGAATCCGCCAGGGCACCGCCCACCACGGGAATCAGGTTTCCCACGGCGTATTTTACAGTTTTTCCCGCCAGACCGTCAAACACCGCAGATGCGCCGCTTTTTATTCCTGCCGCCGCCCCGTACAGAAGAAGCAAAAGTCCCGTTCCCCAGCGAAACGCCTTTTTCAGAAAGTCTACCATTCCTTTGATGTATCCTTCCTCTCCCAATCCGTCACAAACAGCGAGCAGCGTGATGACCGTTACCAAAGGCAGCATAACACACCGCAGAAGACAGGAAAACACCTGCATGGCAGAAAACATCCATACTGCTCCGCCGCCCGACACACTTCCCGATGCCGCGACGGCACTTGCCGCAACCGGCATAAGGCTTTGCACAAACAGCATCATTTCCGTTTCCGCTTCCTCCGTCAATGTTTTGGCGTAAGAAAAATTCCCCAGCGCCATAAAAGCCACCAAAAGCACCGAAGCAAAGCCGCCGACACTTCGTTTGTCCTCCGGCAGATACACCACTGCGGCGGATAACAGACCGGCAGCCACAATCTGAAAAACACGAGTAAGCTCCTTTGTGATTTCTCCGAAAAACAGGTCCTTCACCCACGTCAGAAGCTCTGCAAAGGACAGAGAAAACTCCCCCGACAGAATGTTTCGTATCACATCGGGCATATGAAAACCAAAGGGTGCTGTGATGCCTTCCGTTTCTGCTATCATGTTGTCCACAGTTTCTGCGTGCACAATATATGGTATATATAATATAAGGAAGAAACTCAGCACAAAAATGATTTTTTTGCCGTATTTTTTCATATCTCCCTCCTATGCAGGCGGCAGAAGCGAAGCAAAAAGTGCAAGCACCGACTCCATCTGCGGCAGGCACAGACACATACAAAGCACCCGACCGAACATCACCGTGGCAGAGGCAACGGCGTTCTGCCCGGCATCCTTTGCGATATCAGAAGTCATATGACACACAAGGCTGATGCCCGTCACTCGAATCAGCGCCCGAAAAGCACCGTCTGCGCCATCTGCCATACCATACAGTCTCACGGCAAAGGATATCGCCTGTGAAAGATAGGGCACGGCATAAAGCAGCACCGCTACCGCACTTAAGGCTCCCACCGTCAGAGAAAACCCGGGACTTTGCTCTTTCAGGACCAGAGCCAGCACCGCTCCCACAATGGCAAGTGCCGCAATTTTTGCCACCTCCGTCATAGGTCAAAAATATCCTTTACGGTGTCAAACAAAAGATCTATCTGCTGAATCACCATCAGAAGCACCACCACAAGCCCCGTTAAGGTCACCAGCATAGCCTGCTCCTCCCGTCCTGCACGGACTAACACCTGATTCAGCACGCTGATTAAAATACCCACAGCGGCAATTTTAAAAATCAAATCGATATCCATTCTTCGCTCCTTTATATCAGAAGAATCACCAAAGACACGCCTGCACCCACGCACAGAGCATACACCAGCCTACGGTTTTTCGCATACTGTTCCTTCTCTGCCGGAATCATTTCTGTAAGTCTTGTCCTTGCCCCTGAAACAGACTGCTCCTCCAGGTCTTTGGAAAGTGTCCCTAAAGTGGCGGCAAAGCTTTTGAGCACAGCTTCCGCCTCTTTGGGAAACAATCCCTGCGCCCGGAAACACCAGCATGCGCCAAAGGTCATCGTTTCGTCCTGTGCCATATCCTCGGCAATCTCAAAAAACAAACGGCTGACAGCCCCCTCCAGATGATATGCCATTCCCTCACAGGCTTCCCGGATATTCCGTCCGGAAAAGGAAATCTCGTGTGAAAGCATAAAAAGTGCCCGTTCCATTTCTAAAAGATTAGAAAGCTTATCCCGCTCCTTTTTCGCAACAGAACCTGCTAAAATCAAGCTTGCCAGAAGCAGCATTGCCGCACCTATTCCCTTTGCCACAGAGACACCTCCCTCCGCTCTTTTGTGCCCGAAAGCATCAGTACGCAATCAAACAAGGAAAGCAAGTCCCGCTTTTGCGTTGCCGTTTCCGTCAGCGAAAACCCGTGCATACTGGCCAAGATAGCGGCGCCGCTTTTTAAAAGCTCACAGATCGCTCGTTTGTCTTCCTCGGTGCCGATTTCATCGGTCACAATCACCTGGGGCGACAGCGAACGGAGGGCGTTTCGGATGCCAATGCATTTGGGAAATCCGTCTAAAACATCCGTCTGCAACCCGATGTCAAAGGACGGAACACCTTGCTCCATTGCCGCAAGCTCACTTCGCTCGTCCACCACCGTCACACGGTGATGTGCGGAAAGCTGTCTTGCCGCATCCCGTAAAACGGTGGTTTTTCCTGCACCGGGCGGTGCAATGATGAGCGTGCTGTGTACGCGGTTACCTGAAAGGATGTAGGGCATCAAAGCATCGGCGCAACCGGGAAACTCCCGCGCAATCCGAAGATTCATCCCCGAAACATCCCGCAGGGAAACCACCGTTTCCCCCTTTTTCACCGCACGCCCGGAAACACCCACACGATGACCGCCGGGAAGCGTAACAAAACCGTTTCCCAGGTCGCTTTCATAGGCATAAACAGAGCCGCGACAAAAGGCAGCAAGCTGAAGGGATAACTCCCGCGAAGTCACAAATAACCCCTCACAGGCGGCAGAGGTTTCTCCCTTTTTGCCGCAGAACAGAAATTTGCCGTCTGTCAGGTAGAGCATCAACGGTCTTCCCACGCGGAAACGGATTTCCGCAAGACGGGAAAAATCACAGCTTGCAATGGCTTCCTGAAATGCAGGAATCACCTTGGGCAGAATGTCTTGTCCGGGATGTTTCATGGGTTCCTCCTTTGCAGTAACACGGATGATACAGTATATGCCGCACCTTTTTCTTTAGAACTCTTTTATTTCACCTGCACCGCAATATCCTCCAGATACTCTGCGCGAACTGTTACCTCCACCGTTTCCTCATCCACTTCACGAAAGCCATCGGAGACAGCAATCAGCTCCGCCGTCGGGGAGCATTCTGCATCCATCTGTTTTTTCAGCGCCTTTACCCCCTCTGCCGCAACGGTTTCCGCCGTATGGCGTTTTCCGCTTACCTCCACTTCGCGGTACACGGCGGTTTCCACCACGATGCCGGTCTCCTTGCCAAAGAAGGAGAGCTTGTGCCTTTTTGTCTCCACATCGCATTCGGGAAAGGGCGACTCCTTTGTTTTTTGGGGAAAGGTTTTTCCAAACGCCGTGATATGCACCCTTCTTTTTTGTTTTCCCGTTTCTGTCCGTTCCTCCGAAAGACGGGAAAACCGCTCCGTTTTTTCGTACCACACCCGGGCAAACACCTGCGCTTCTGCGCGAACGTACCGAATTTCGGGCTTAAGCTCCGACGGGATTTTTCCCGTCACCAGCACCGTTCCTTTCAGTACCGTATCCCCTTCCTTTACCGTCGGCACGCCGTTTTTCACAATCATGGAGTGCACCACGCCGTCCTTTTTTGCCACCACGTTACAGTAGTCTCCCGCATCATAAAGCGCAGGAACCGGAATCCGCTCCCGCACGTCCACAATCACCTTGGAGCCTTGCTTGTCTGCCCACAGCCAGGCAAGAGACGGCATTTTAATCAGCATGCGGTTTTTCAACGTTTGCTGGTCGATACGGCTTTTCCGCGCGCCAATATACAACCCTTCCTCGGAAAGGGCTTCTAAAATGTCTTTGGTGCGCACCGTTTCATTGCCGCGGATTTCAATATCCCAGACGAACTGATTGGCAACTACAAAAATCGCCATGGCAAAACACGCACCAAACACCAGCACCTTTCGTTTTTTATACTGTTTTATCACAAAGGGAAGCCCATGGCGACACAGAATATGTACCCGGACACCGGTGCGATAGCTGATAGGCGGAAGCTTCCGGAACGCCGCTACGGAAAGACAGCACCGCAGACTTCGGTCGGATATCCTGACAATGTTCCACAACAGAATCCCCTTCGCCGCACACACATTCAAAAACCGCTCGCAAAAGGTTCCGCTGACCGAAACCGTCAGATATCCTCTGATATAAGAAATCAGTCTTAACATATATTCCTCCTATCCGAACTGCACCGCGCAGATATTGCCCTGCACCGTGACCTCGTCATCGGTGATTACCGCAATGGTAAGACCTTTGCCACAAAAGGTGATACATTTCTTTTTGCAGGCGATGCATATGGTTTCTCCGTCATATTCCAGCACAGTTTCATAGTTTTCAATCCGTGCTTCGGTGTTGTCCATCATGGTGATTCTGGGAACATCCAGTATCACATCTTCGGGGATATCGAATCTTCCGATCAGCTTTCCCGTCAGGCTTTCCTTTTTCTTTCTGCTATCTTTCAAACCATTCACCTCAGGGTATACTTATGCAAAAAGCTTCATAATCATTACCGGAGGTGCTGATTATGAAACAAAAACCGGTCTATTTGATTTCCGTCCTGATTTGTCTGCTTCTTTGCCTTGAGGCAGACAATGCCACCGCCGCCGCAAAAGATGCGCTTTCGCTGTGTGCCAAAACGGTGATACCCAATCTGTTTCCTTTTTTTGTGTTGTCCTCTTTTTTCGTACAGATTGGTCTCACCTCTGCCGCAGGCTCATTTCTTGCGCCGATAACAAAAATGCTGTTCGGCGTCAGCGGATGCGGTGCATCGGTTTTCGTTATCGGGATATTGTGCGGATATCCTACCGGCGCAAAAACCGTCGCTGAGCTTTATCAAAGCAATATGCTTTCCAAAAAAGAAGCGGAGCACCTGCTTCCCTTTTGTAATAACGCAGGCCCTCTCTTCTGCATCGGCGCCGTAGGCAGTATGCTGGGGAGCATGGACGTGGGGCGGTTTTTGTATTTTACCCATCTTCTCTCCGCAATTCTTACAGGGCTTTTTCTTTCCGCAGGATGCCGAAAAGAATCCGAGCTGCCGTCTGCCAAGATGCACACCGTGCACATTGGCGCGGCAATTTCCAACTCGATTCAGTCTTCCGTGACCGCCATATTAACCGTTTGCGGCTATGTGGTGTTCTTCTCCGTGCTCCGTTCCTTTTTCGGTTCTTTGATTCCGCCTTATCTTCTGGCGCCTTTAGAGATTACCGCCGGTTCTGTGGCACTTTCTGTCTCACCCCTTTCCCATCCGGCAAAGCTTACGCTTCTTTCCGCGCTCATCGCCTTTGGAGGCATCTGTGTGCTGATGCAGGTATGGGGCTTGATTGCGCCGGTGGGGCTATCTTTAAAAAGCTATATTTACGGAAAGCTTTTACAAGCGCTTCTTGCCGCAGGAATCACCGCGATGTTTTTCCTTCCGTCACCGGCTCTTTTCCGACTTCTGTTTCTCGTCATCCTTTGCACGGCAGTTTTTTGCCTTGCCAAATTGACAAAATCCGCCACAAAGAGTATAATAAGGAAAGAACGCAGATAAAGGAGCTTTTTGCATGAACCCTTTCCCCTATTCCGACGATAACAAGCGGTATCACACCCTTTCCTATCATTATATGCATACTTTCGGCGAACGGCTTTTCAAAGCTGCCATCGACGCAGGCTTCACTTGTCCTACCTTAGACGGCACAAAGGGTACCAACGGCTGCAGCTTTTGCCTGGGCGGCGCCGGGGAGTTTGCCGGAAACTGCAGGGATTCCGTTACAAAACAGCTTCTGGGAGAAAAAGAACGCATTTTCAAAAAGCAGGGAGCGGTTGGGCTGATTGCCTATTTTCGGGTGCATACCAACACCTACGCCGATACCGAAACACTTTGCAGGCTCTATACAGAAGCCTTGTCCTTTCCCGGTGTGGTCGGGCTTTCCATCGGTACGCGCGCCGACTGCATCACCGAGGAAAACGCAGACCTTTTAGCCGCCCTTGCTGAAAAAAGCTATGTCACCGTGGAGCTGGGTTTGCAAACGGTTCATGATAAAACCGCCGTAGATTTCGGAAGAGGCTATGACTATAAGGTATTTGAAAACGCATACCGCCTTCTGAAATCCAAAAACATCCGCACCTGCATCCACCTGATTAACGGTTTAAAGGGCGAAACGCGGGACATGATGGTGGAAAGCGCAAGAAAGGTCGGGCTTCTTCGCCCCGACGCGGTGAAGCTTCATCTTCTGCATATCTTAAAAGGAACACGCGCGGCGAAAGAATACGAAGCCGGCGAAATCATCCCCCTTCGCAAGGACCAATATGTGGATATCATCTGCCGCCAATTGGAGGTGCTTCCGCCCGAAACGGTAATGGAGCGTATCACGGGAGACGGTCCGAAAGCGCATCTCATTGCACCCAAATGGAGCCTGGATAAAATCTCCGTCCTCGCCGCCATCGATAAAGAGCTTGCCGCCAGGTCCACATATCAGGGGATGTTGTTTTAACCAATTTTCTTTCAAACACCCCAAACAAACACCCCAAACAAACACCCCAAA